>JAAYBO010000052.1 GCA_012730095.1 Clostridiaceae bacterium | reverse complement strand
TATAAAATGTAATCAACCAAGGATTTTAGGCGTTATAGTAATTCAAGAGTAAGTTATATACCTGATTTTTGAGGCTTTTAAAAACAAAAAGAGTGAACAACGCAAAACGCATAGCAAGTGAAAATCTTATGATTTTCTAAAATTTATGGTATAATAAATATGTTTATTTGTTAGAACTAACATGAATTACTAACGGTCTGTTTGGGGATTAATAGTCAGGAAGGAAGATATTCTTAGGGACATAGGAGAAAGGATGATAAAAAATGGTGATAAAAAGAGAATCCGTTTCAGCGGTTAAGGTTTATGAAAAAAACGGTATCTCATTTTTCCATATCCAATCCGAAAAATTTAAAACAGTAAGAGTTGATATTTTTTTTATTGAGCCGCTTAACAAAGATAAAGCCGTTTGCAATGCCATTATTCCATTCCTGTTAAAAAGGGGAAGCGAACGTTACCCTGATCAACAGAAGCTTGCAATGCGTCTTGAGGAGCTGTATGGCGCCGGGTTGGGTGCTGCTGTTATGAAAAAAGGGGAAAATCAGATAATTCATTTTAGTGCCGATTTTGTTTCAGACCAGTATACCGTGGGAAAAACAAAGCTTTTTGATGAAATCGGAAGCCTTGTTATTGAAATAATAACTAAACCGGTGCTTGAGGACGGATTATTTAATAATAATTATTTTGAACAGGAAAAAGGAAACCTCATTCAAAGAATAAAAAGCCGGGTTAATGACAAAATGCATTATTCACTCCAGCGCTGCATGGAGGAAATGTGCAAGGGTGAGCCTTTTGCCGTTTATGAAGACGGTGATGAAGAAGGTGCTAAAGCATTAACACGTGAAAAAGTTATGGAAGATTACGTTACGCTTCTTCGCGAAAGTCCGGTTTATGTTTATATCTCCGGAAATGTAAACGATAATGAAATAAAAACATTTGTCAATAAATTTGATTCACTTCAAAGGAGTAATATCCGAAGTATTGTTGTTCCTCAGATAAAAAAAGATATAACTGAAGTAAAGAGAATCGAAGAGCCTATGGATATAAGCCAGGGAAAGCTTTGCCTGGGCTTTAGAACGCAGACCGAAGCAAACAGCCCGGATTATTATCCTCTGGCAATATATAACGGAATCTTAGGCGGAGGGGTTCAGTCGAAGCTTTTTCAAAATGTGAGAGAAAAGGAAAGCATGGCGTATTTCGCGTTTTCCCGGCTTGAGAAATTCAAGGGATTAATGGTTGTTTGCAGCGGAATTGATATTTCAAACAGGGAAAAAGCTGAGAATGTTATTATGGAGCAATTAAAGGCCATCGAGAACGGAGACATTTCCGATTTTGAAATGGATGCTACGAAAAAGACATTTGAAACGGGAATAAAGTCTATGCAGGATAACCAGGGAGCTATGGTTGACTTTTTCCTGAGCCAGCATATTTCTAACGTAAATGAAGGTATTGATACCTTTTTAGACAGACTGCTTGAAGTTGAAAAACAGGATATTGTGAAAATATCCGAAAGGATTACACCGGATACGGTTTATTTCCTTACATCACTATCGGAAGAAAACTCATAGATGAGGTGAACATTATGAAAGTAAAAGATTTTGAACGCATACAGGAAAAAATATACAGATATGATCATCCAAGTGGTTTAAAAGCATTTGTAATTCCCAAAAAAGGATATAATAAAAAATATGCGACATTCGCGACATATTACGGATCGGTTAACAACACTTTTATTGTACCGGGCCAAGAAAATGAAACCCATGTTCCGGATGGGATAGCCCACTTCCTTGAACACAAGCTTTTTGAGCAGGAAGATGGAAGCGTGATGGATAAATTTTCAAGCCTTGGCTCGTCGCCCAATGCGTATACAAGTTTTACACAAACGGTATACCTGTTTTCCTGTACGGATTTTTTTGAAGACAACTTCCGACTGCTAATAAATTATGTTCAGCATCCATATCTTACTGATGAGAGTGTTGAAAAGGAAAAAGGAATTATTGGACAGGAAATCAAAATGTATGAGGACAATGCCGATTGGCGAGTGTTTTTCAATCTCCTGGATGCTCTTTACGTTAATCATCCCGTAAAAATAGATATTGCCGGCACGATAGACAGTATATCAAAAATTACGAAAGAAACACTGCTTTTGTGCTACAATACTTTTTACCATCCATCTAACATGATCATTCTTGTAGTGGGCGATGTTGAACCCAGGGCAGTTTTTGAGATGGTCGAAAAAGGGATCGACGTCAAAGAAAATCCCGGGAAGATAGAAAGTATATTTCCGGATGAGCCTAAGCACCATAACAAGCAGGTTGTGGAAAAAAAGCTTGCCGTTGCAATGCCTCAGTTTCAGATGGGAATTAAGGATAATTCAAATGTGTTCGGGTACGATCTATTGAAAAGAAAGGTTGCAATTGAAATTATTCTTTCAATGCTAATGGGAAAAAGCTCTAAGTTGTATAACGAATTATATGATGAGGGCTTGATTAACCAGACGTTTGGAAGTGAAGTAATGCTTGAGGGTTTATATGGTTTTTCCGCTTGGGGAGGGCAATCTAATGAGCCTGTTAAGGTATACGAGAGAATAAACGAAATGCTTGAAAAAATAAAAAAAGCAGGGCTCGACAGCGAGAACTTTAAAAGAATTAAGAATGCCCATGAAGGCAGGTTTATACGAAGCCTGAATTCCCCGGAAAATATTTCGCATAGTTTCATTCCGCTTTATTTTAAAGACGCAAATTTCTTTGATCACGCTAAAGTGTATGAAGAACTTTCTTTTGCTGATGCGCAGGATATTTTTTACAGTCACTTTGCATTAGAGCCGGCTTTGTCCGTCATTTGGCCTGTTAAGTAATAAAGCTGCCAAAGTCTTGCGTGAGTGGTTGAAAACATGCCAGTGCAGTGATAAAATACCTGAAAAGAAAGTATAAAATAAGGGTAAGTTTTAAGGGAATGTGGGGGAAGAGTATGCATTTTATCGAATTTCCGAAAATAGGGCTTTATTTTGAAGTAAAGCCGGAGTTATTTTCAATTGAAACGTCAATAGGTACGTTTACCGTTTATTGGTATGGTGTTATTACTGCATTGGCATTTCTGGTTATAGTTATCGGTATACTGAAAGACTGCACTAAATACGGAATCGACCGCGATCATATGATTGATATGATGCTTATTACAACACCGATAGGCATAATAGGGGCAAGATTGTTTTATGTTATTGTGAATTGGAAGCAATACAGCCAGGATCTCGCGGAAATATATAAGATATGGCACGGAGGACTTGCGATATACGGCGGGATTATATTCGGAATTATTACTATTTATCTTTTCTGCCGCAGTAAGAAGATCAGTACTTTGAAAATACTTGATCATATTGTTGTTTATCTTGTGCTTGGACAAGTGATCGGCAGATGGGGCAACTTCGTAAATCAGGAACTTTTTGGCCCGAATACTAATCTGCCGTGGGGAATGACGGGTGACATTATTCAGAACACGATAAAGCGCTACCAATACGTTAACGTTAACCCTGATTTGCCTGTTCATCCGCTCTTCCTGTATGAATCTTTGTGGAATCTGCTGGCGTTTTTCATCCTTCTATGGTTCAGGAAAAGAAAAAAACTGGACGGCGAAGTTTTCTCATTGTATATGATATTATATGGTGGGGCAAGGTTTTTAATTAACAGGCTCCGTTTCGATATGAAAATAGGCGGTGTTAATATAAACTTACTCATCGGGCTTGTCTTTATTATTGCTTTTACCGCGGTATTTATTTTACGGCGGATCCGTATCAAACCCTCGGAAACGGAGGATACTGAATATCAGCCGAGCAGGTACAGGGGGATACTTGACGCTATTGACGATCAAAACGATGAAGAAATTTCATCCGATGATGTGGCAAATGATATAAAGGACGAAGATGAAGTGAAGAGCGAAGATGACGTAAAGAGTGAAGATGACGCCAAAAGCGAAGATGACATAAAAAATGATGATAATGCTAAAGGCGAAGAAGGAGTTAAGGACGAATAGAGCTTTATTGAAGGAAGAGAAATGATATTTTTATCGGGAAAGAGGGATTTTCGATAATTCATGTTGCATGTGGAAAAAAGCCAGGGTCTTAATAAGGTAAAACATTACGATTGGCTGCTTTTGTTAATTGTGCTGGCTTTAAACGCTTTTGGAATGATAATTATGTGGAGCGTTTCGAAGCACCTGAACAATCCCAGCCTATTAATAAAGCAGGGGGCCGGTGTGTGTATAGGCTTTGTCTGCATGTTAATATTAAGCCTGATTGATTATAAGGATTTGCGGATATTAGGATTTATTGCTTATGGTTTTTCAACGCTTCTTCTTATTCTTGTGCTTTTTATAGGGTACGGGGCTGAAGAAACGGGCTCCCAGGCATGGCTCGATCTCGGCCCTATTTCTTATCAGCCTTCAGAGCTTGGCAAAATTACTTTTGTAATGATTTCTGCGCTGTACCTTGAGCATATTGTAATGAAAACAGGAAAGTATAATTACCCGAAGTTAATGTTTTTTGCGGCTTTGCCGGTTATTCTTGTGTTTTTACAGCCGGATTACGGGACATGCCTCGTTTATGCGTTTATATTTCTGTTTATGGTATTTTTTGCAGGCTTGCCGTACAAGTATATTTTTATTGGTTCAGGAGCGGCAATTTTCAGCCTTCCGCTAATTTACTACACAGGTATTTATCAAATGTTTCCTGATCATATTCAAGAACGTTTTTACAGTTTTTTCAACAAAGAAGCCGATCCTCTCGGTATAAATTATCAGGTAAGGCTGTCAATACAGTATGCCGGCTCGGGGCAGTTGTGGGGAAGGGGCCTGGGCAACGGTTGGGCGGCAAAATCCGTTCCGTTTGCTCATACGGACTTTATTTTCTCTGTTGTTGCCGAGGAATTGGGCTTTTTTGGCGCTGCCGTGCTGGTAATTCTTTTCCTTGCTTTTTTTGCGCGATGCATATACATTGCATGGTTTTCGCGTGAGAGGTATGGCGCTCTCATGGTCATGGGTTATGTTGCGATGATCTTCGCCCATTTCTTTGAGAATATAGGAATGTCGATAGGCCTTATGCCTGTAACGGGTATTCCGCTTCCGTTTATAAGTTACGGGCCGAGCTCCGTAATAACCAATTTTATGGCGATAGGTATTATTCTCAGTATTTCATTAAGAAAGCAAAGGCCTATGTTTGACTACTGACACCGTTTTTCGGTCAGTTTAGTTTATCCTTGAACTGTTTTATAAGTTCGGGCAGTATTTCACGAACATCTCCGATAATTCCGTAAGTTGCAATTTTGAAAATAGGTGCGTCGGGATTTTTGTTTATAGCTATTATGATGTCCGATGACGACATACCGGCAAGATGCTGGACTGCCCCGGAAATTCCACAGGCAAAATAAACCTTTGGACCAACGGTTTTTCCTGTTTGCCCTACCTGGTGGCTGTAATCCACCCAACCTGCGTCAACTATTGCTCGTGATGCTCCCGCGGCTCCTCCAAGTACTCGCGCAAGTTCTTCGACTAAAGCGTAGTTTTTAGCCTCTCCCAATCCTCTTCCGCCGGATACAATAATATCGGCTTCGGATAAACTGACGGTTTCGCAAACGGTTTGAACAACGTCAAGCACTTTGACTTTCAAATTCTCCGGTATAATTACTCCGGGCTGTATTATTTCACCGGTCCGGGAATAATCCGGTTCAAGAGGCTTCATTACTTTTGGCCTGACTGTCGACATCTGAGGTCTATGGTTCGGGCATATTATCGTTGCCATAAGATTGCCGCCGAATGCAGGGCGTGTTTGAAGCAGAAGCCTTTCCTCCGGATCAATTTCAAGACCCGTGCAGTCGGCCGTTAACCCGGTGTTAAGGCGGGAGGCTACCCTCGGAGCAAGCGAGCGGCCGTATGTTGTTGCACCGATTAAAACTATTTCGGGCTTATATTCTTCTATAAGTTGTACGAATATGTCCGTATACGATTCATCGTTATAATTCTCAACGGATTGATGTTCCACATAGTAAACATTGTCGGCGCCGTAAGCTATAAGTTTTTTTGCCTGCTTTGGCACATTATTGCCGATTAAAACGGCGGACAGAGGTACCGATAGAGTGTCTGCCAGTTTACGTCCTTCTCCGAGCAGTTCGAACGCCACCTGTGAAACAACGCCGTGCTTTTGCTCCGCAAATACCCAAACACCTTTATACTCCGATATGTCAACAGATTTTCGTGCTTTTTCCTTCTCCATTTGTATTGCGTCAAATTTGCATGACGAAACACAGGCTCCGCATAAAGTACAATTGTCATTAATTACGGCCTTTTTGTCTTTCATATCAATTGCGCTGAACATGCATGCTTTTACACAAAGTTTGCAGCCAACACATTTATCAGTTATAATTTCAATTCCTGTCATATAAATAAGCCCCCATAAGCAAACTTTCCTATAGATTGAACAAAAAAATCGAAAGAAATTGTTTAACAATTACTTTACATCGTTTTATAAATTACTTACATTTTACAAATTGCATCGCCAATAATTTGTCCGCTAAATTTTTTGCCTGCTCGCCGGCTGTGCCCTCTATAATTTCGCCGTTTATGTCATGTACCGGCGTAAAGGTTTTTATCACCTGCGTGGGAGAGCCGTTTAAGCCGCAAAGGCTTTTGTCCGCTCCGATGTCATCGGCGTTAAAAATCTTAACCTCATATTTTTTAGATTTCAGCTTTCCTTTTATCGAAGGCAATCGCGGCTCGTTTATCTCTTTTACAACGGTAATCACGGCGGGCAGAGGCATCTCTACAACCTCAAAACCGTCATCGGTCATTCGCTGGCATCGTATATAGCCTTCTTTAATTTCTTCAATTTTTCGCACATTTGTGGTATGCGGCACGCCAAGCTTTTCGGCAAGGCTTGGGCCCACTTGGGCGGTATCGCCGTCGGTAGCTTGCTTCCCGCAGACAATCAGATCGTAGCCGCCTATTTTTTTTATTCCCATTGAAAGAGCATAAGACGTGGCCAGCGTATCGGAGCCGGCGAAAGCCTTGTCGGTTAACAGAACTGCATCGTCAACACCAACGGCGATGGCTTCACGTAAAAGCTCCGCTGTTTTTGGTATTCCCATGCTTATTACCGTAACACTGCCGCCGACCTTTTCTTTTATTCTGACGCCTTCTTCAATTGCATATTCGTCAAAAGGGTTAATAATAATATCAGCTTCATCTCGGATTATCGTATTTGTTTCTTTGTTTATCTTTACGTCGGTTGTTCCTGGAACCTGTTTAACGCAAACAATAATATTCATTAAAGCCTCACTCCCGGGTAGATTCCTTAATCAGCTCAAGTGCAATAACATTTCGCTGTATTTGATTTGTTCCTTCATATATCTGAGTTATTTTTGCATCCCGCATCATCTTTTCAACAGGATATTCCTTCATATATCCATAGCCGCCCATTATCTGGACCGCGTCGGTTGTTACCCGCATTGCCGTATCGGAAGCAAAAACCTTTGCCATTGCGGCTTCTTTCGATATGTTTTTTGCTCCACTGTCAATGTGCCTGCATGTCTGATATACAAGGCACCTAACAGCTTCTATCTGAATAGCCATATCGGCAAGCATATGCTGTACTGCCTGAAATGAAGATATTGGCTGGCCAAACTGTTCTCTTTCTTTGGAATATTTCAATGCAGCATTAAAAGCGCCGGTAGCTATGCCAAGAGCCTGAGCAGCGACGCCGGGCCGGGTTCTGTCAAGTGTTTTCATAGCAACAATAAATCCCATGCCCTCTCTTGCCAAAAGGTTTTCCTTTGGAATTCTGCATTCTTCGAATATAAGCTCACATGTTGATGAAGCCCTTATACCCATTTTATCCTCTTTTTTTCCGAATGAAAGGCCGGGGGTGCCTTTCTCAACGATGAAAGCTGAAAAACCTCTTGCACCCTTTGAACGGTTTGTACATGCAATAACGGTGTATATATCAGCTTCTGCCCCGTTTGTAATCCATTGTTTTGTTCCGTTAAGAATATAATGATCGCCATCAGCGACAGCGGTTGTTCTGATACCGGCGGCATCACTGCCTGCGTCCGCTTCTGTAAGCGCAAATGCCGCAAGCTTTTTGCCTGCCGCTATATCGGGCAGATATTTGTTCTTTTGCTCGTCAGTGCCAAATAGAATTATCGGAAAAGCGCCCAATCCCGTACCTGCAAATGCAAGAGCAATTCCGCCGCAGGCTCGGCTTAATTCTTCTACGACAAGTGCCATTTCGAGTACGCCCCCGCCCAAACCTCCGTACTTTTCTTCAATATAGACACCACACAGGTCGGAATCAGCCAGGTATTTTATTATGTCGCGGGGAAATTTCCCTTCCCGGTCATATTCTAATGCAACAGGGGCAATTTTTTCATCTGCAATCCTTGCAGCAAGTTCTTTAATCATTTCTTGCTCTTCCGTTAAAAAATAATTCATTTATAACACCTCTTTTACCAATAATCAAAAAATTTCATGAAGCATTCTTCCATTAAGACGGACTAAAATTTAGCACCAGGTAATAATTTCAGCTAATAATATAGAGTATATAATAAAAAAAGAGCATATGCAATAAAAAATGAAATAAAATATATGAACTTGCTGGCTGCTTAGTTGGATTTGGAGTTACTGTGAAGTGCAGTAAATGTTAAGAACTATTGTACAATAGCTCTTAAAAAACCTTTATACACTGTAAAGTAAATCTGCATAATTGGGAAGCGACCAATATTCCCTTCCGGTAAGTGTCTCCAACTCGTCTACCACGACGCGCAGCGACTGCATATCCGTAAGGATTGAATCAGCGCAAAATTCTGCGGTCTCAAGAGAATTTACATTGTTTTTCAACTGTGAAGCGGAATTCTTAAGTGTCTGAAGCCGTTTATAAAGCAGACCGGAAAGCTCGGATATTCGGGAAATAAGGTTTTTTTCCAGCTCGCTGCATAAATTCAGCGATTCCTTTTTAATTATTGTATCAGCAATAATGTTTTGATATTTAATTACCGAAGGAATAACCTCTTTTTTCACAAGATCAAGCATCGTCAACGCTTCAATGTGAATTGTCTTACTGTAGTTTTCCAGAAGGATTTCATACCTCGAAACCATTTCGGTTTTTGAAAAAACATTATGCTTTGTAAACAGGCGCACATTTTTTTCGCTCAAAAAGTACGGCATTGCATCAGGTGTTGTATTCAACTTCAAAAGTCCTCTTTTTTCGGCTTCTTCTATCCATTCCCCCGAATAATTATTTCCGTTGAATATAATTCTCTTATGCTTTTTAATTGTGTTTTTTACAAGGATATTTAAATCTTCCTTTAAGTTACTGCTGTTTTCAAGCATATCAGCAAATTCCGAAAGTGATTCCGCTACTATTGTGTTAAGTATTACATTCGGATCTGCTAAAGAAAAGTTTGAACCTACCATTCGGAATTCAAACTTATTGCCGGTAAAGGCAAAAGGCGATGTACGGTTCCGGTCGGTGTTGTCTCTTGGAAAATGCGGCAGCACCGAAGCACCTATTTCCATTTGACGTTTTTGCTTGTCTTTGTAGAATGTGCCGTTCTCTATTGACTCAAGAATTTCGGTAAGCTCTTCTCCTAAAAATATTGATATGATTGCAGGAGGAGCTTCATTTGAGCCAAGCCTGTGATCGTTTCCCGCACTTGCCACAGATATGCGAAGCAAATCCTGGTATTCATCAACCGCTTTTATTACAGCGGTAAGAAACAAAAGAAACTGTGCATTCCTCGATGGAGTATCGCCGGGCTCCAGCAGGTTATAGCCGGTATCCGTGCATAACGACCAGTTATTGTGCTTTCCGCTTCCGCTTATACCTTCAAAAGGTTTTTCATGCAAAAGGCATGTAAGATTATGTTTGTTTGCGATGGTTTTCATAAGCTCCATTGTAAGCTGGTTATGATCAGTTGCAATATTTACCGTGGTGTAGATTGGGGCGAGCTCATGCTGGGAAGGTGCCACTTCATTATGTTTTGTTTTTGCAAGGAC
>JAAYBO010000051.1 GCA_012730095.1 Clostridiaceae bacterium | reverse complement strand
TGAGATTCTTTTACTCTCAGACTGTTTAAATATTTTACGAAAGTGAAATTAGTGGCGTCTTTAAATATCCTGCTGAAATAATACGGGCTTATATAAAATTTTCCTGAAATATCCGATATTTTAATTAATAGCAAGGATGAGGTGAATATTATGAAAAAGATTAAAGGCGATTTTGCTGTTAGAATGGCGGATTCTGTTATGGCCAGGGACAAAATCCTGCCCGTCAAATGGTCGTACGATTATGGGGTTGTTTTTAAGGGTTGATTGCGATTAATTCAGTGCTTTGCCTTGTGAGTAAATGAAACACCTCAACATTATTTGAAAAGCAAGCCGGATATGTCTGTTAAAAAATATCTGCTTGTGTTAGAATAGGGTAAGCGGTTTCCAAAATTCAGCTTGCCTAACATAGGCGGGAGCCATCTCCTGCCTTTTTGCATGGAAATACCGTAAAAATCATCTATGGGGGACAGTATGAAATTTGACATTGTGTTAAATCAGGTAATTATTTTGTTTATTATAATGATCACGGGTATAGCTGCCGCAAAAGCCGGAGTTATATCTGACGGGACTTCAAAAAAACTTTCCGAACTTCTTATATATGTTACAAATCCCATGATGGTACTGGGTTCTTTTTTCTTTGAGTATTCACTGGAAAAGCTGTTTGATGGTTTATTGGTGTTTGTAATAGGCTCAATATTTTTTATTTTGACAATAATCCTGTCAAAAATCATTTTCAGCAGGCACGATGAAAAGAAAACACCAGTACTGCGGTTTGCAATGGTTTTTCCAAATTGTGGATTTGTTGGTCTTCCGATGATGAAAGCTCTGTTTGGAAATGATGGCGTATTTTATGGCTCATTTTATGTTGTTGCCTTCAATATTTTTTTATGGACATTTGGAATCACAATGTTTAATGATGGCAAGGGAGCAAAGGGAGCTGTTAAAACACTGAAAGAAGCACTGCTTAATCCCGCGGTTATTGCCGTATACGTCGGGCTTGTAATATTCATTTTAAGAATTCCAATACCCGGCGCTGTAAAAGATGCGGTAAATTATATGGGGAATATGACTCTGCCATTGTCAATGCTTATAGTAGGTTCGTTAATCAGTACGTCAAAATTAAAAACGCTGTTTAATGATTTTAAAGTGTATTATGTTTCGTTTATCAGGCTAATTGCAGTTCCTTTGCTTGCTTACTTTATAATGAGCTTTGCGGGTTTACCCCATATGCTGATTTCAATTGTTGTTACTGCCCTGGCGATGCCTGCTGCCGCAACCACGACAATATTTGCAGACATGTTTGACAGAGATGCCGTATTTGCATCAAAAACCGTTGCATTTTCAACATTGTTTTCAATTATCACTGCACCGTTAATTGTATCTTTGTTATAGCGAGTCCAAAGTAAAATTATGGATTATCATTGCTTTTGATTTCTCCGCTAATGATTGGCGATAATCTTAACAGAACCGGAGCTGTAATAACGGCGATAATTATCCCTGTGGAAAGCTGGAAAAGATTCATAGGAATGCTGAAAATCGGAGAAATCGCATTCCCGTATAAAAAGTATTCGGCAAAATAGTAGCCGATAATCATCCAGCTTCCGCAGCTTATCATACCTAAAATTATTCTGGGGTTAAATCCGGTTATGTTTCTCTTTTTTACGATCCAGTAAACAAGCACACCAAAAATCAGAAAAAATATCAATATTGCCGCACTTAGTTTTAACTGCAGAGAGGAGGCCATTTTTACGATCGTTTCGGAGTTTATTTCAAGAGCGTCGGCGGGACTGTCCGTTGAAAACCGTGTGCTTTTTGCCATCATGTTCTTTAAAACAGCCATAAACCCAATCCAAACGGTTAGTATTGCAGAAGAGAATATAATAGTGTTTTTCTGGGAACGATGCTTTATTATAAAACCCATAATTACTGCCATAACAGATTTTATAATCAAAGTAGGAAAAGCCCATTGTGCGTATTCAGACAGAAGGTCGGAAAGCATTGAACCTGTGCCGGATGCAAAAGCTCCGTAAAAGGGTCCAAGAAGCAAAACAGATAAGAAAATAAAGGCATCGCCGAAATGAATATATCCGCCGTTAGCAAAAGGAATCTTTATTATGCTTGTAGCAATAAACACAAGTGCCGTCATCAGGCCTGTGAATACTATCTTCATAAGATTGGTTTTTCTTTTATTCGTACATATCACTCCCATTTCTACCGTACTTCCGATTTCAGAGCCTCATCAGATTTATGGTACAGGTTTCAGTATGATAAAATATATCATATAACTGACCACATTAAAAGTGACAGATTCATGATATTTGAAGGGGACAGATTTGTTAATTAGCCTTTTTTGCAGCAGCATCCTGTTTAGTTTTGTTAATATTGCGCAGTGAATTACCGATACGAAATTCGGTTTTTATTGATATGTGTTTAACTGAATAATTGCTGTTTTTCAAACACTCAAGCAGCATCTCGGCTGATTTCCTTCCCACTAAACCTGGAAAAGACTCTATATATGCAAGAGACGGAACTACAAGTTTAGAATTTGCCAGATTACCGAATGACAGCAATCCAATATCATCAGGAATGTTTATTTCCAGATCTTTAGCGGTATCCATTATACCCAGAGTTATCATCTCGCCTCCGGATACTATAACATCAGGTCTGTGTTCCATATTCCATATTTTTTTCAAAGCATAACCACCGAATTCTTCATTAAACGGCCCGTATAAAACGTAATTATTATTATATGGGATATCAAAGTCATATAAAGCGCGTAAATAACCATTATACCGCTCAAAGCTTGTTATTATATCCTTTGGTCCATTAACTAAAGCAATCCGTCTATACCCCATATTTAACAGTTTTTTAACCCCGTCATAGCACGCTGTCTGCTTGTCTGTTCCAACATAATTCAGTTCATGTGTATCCGGTTTGCGATCTATAATAACAACAGGAGTGCCCATCTTTTCAATTGACAGCAGTATATCATTGTTTTTACCTGTAGCGGTCAAAATTAAGCCATCAACCTTTTGCTCGTTAAGGAGCTCGATATTTTTACGCTCTTTATGTGCATCATCATCAGAACTCATAATAATGAGTATATACCCCTCTTCTGACAAATATTTTTCAACTTCACTTGCTATTGCCATTTGGGCATTATTTGTTATATCGGTGCAGCCGGTTTAAACGACAGATGTAATGATAAATAATGTTTAACGGCTGCAAAACAGCATCTTTTAACGAAAAAGGCGAGGGGTGTACTGTGTGGAAAAATTAAAATTAATAGATAAGTACATAAAAAAGGTAACTTTATGGATTACCGGAGCATTATTCATAGTTGTTGGATTGTCTATATTTCTTCAAATATTATTCAGATATGTGCTTTCTATAGGTCTAAACTGGGTAGACGAGTTCTCACGCTATGGTCTGGTATGGATAATTTTTCTCGGGGGCGCATCCGCAATTAATGTCATTGAACAAACGTGCATAACTTTTATAAAAAACAAAATTCCCCATAAAGCCTTAAAGTGGATAATACTTGTATTTCGTATAGCTATTATTATTTTTCTGATTGTTCTGATTATTACGGGTTTTCAGTTTGCAAGGTTGGGAAAAATGTCAAAAACGCTTGCACTTTGGGGGTTATCTCAATATTGGGCATTTTTGGCCATACCTGTCGGCTCTGTTTTCATGACCATAAGCTATATTATAAAAACAATATTGGATTTCTTTATGTTTGAGGAAACAAATCATAAACAGGAGGCCGTACAAATATGACAACATTTACGATAGTTTTTTTATTGGCTTTATTTTTGGGAATGCCTGTTGCCTTTGCGCTTGGCGTGCCATCTCTCATGTATTTAGTTGAATCCGGGCAGACCTCGATATTGCCAATGATGCCGCAGAAGATTTTCGGCGGTCTGAATTCGTTTACATTATTAGCTGTACCGTATTTTATATTTGCCGGAGAAATTATGTCCAAAGCCGGCATTACCGAACGTCTTGCAAACCTGTTTTATTTGCTTGTCGGAAGAGTCAAAGGCGGACTCGCTTATGTTAATATTCTCAACAGCACGGTTTTTGCCGGCATTTCAGGTTCAGCCATTACAGATATAATGGCAATGGGCTCATTAGAAATTAATATGATGGTAGAGCAGGGTTATGAAAAAGACTTTGCTACGGCATGTACTGTTTCATCTTCTGTTGTTGGACCTATAATACCGCCAAGCATTATGGCTGCAATGTACAGTGGTATAACAGGTGTGTCGTTGGGAGCATTATTTGCCGGCGGTTACTTGCCTGGAATATTGTTTTCGCTTTCAATGGCAATTATTATTTTCTTGCAGGCAAAAAAACGAAACTATCCGCGCAGGATGGAAAAGATACCCTTCAAGGCTGCAGTTAAGATAGTTATTGATGGTATCGTTGCAATACTAATGCCGGTCATTATGATAGGCGGTATCCTTGGCGGTGTTTTTACTCCTACCGAGGCTGCCATTGTTGGTGTAGTGTATGCAATAATAGCTGGTTTTTTTATTCTCCGCACACTTAAACTATCAGATTTTCCTGAGATGATTGTCAATACAATAAAAAATGCAAGTGGACTGCTATTGCTAATGGGAATAGCATATCTGTTCGGCTGGGTACTGTCTTTTGAAAATGTCAGCGGCAATGTCGCCGATTTAATAACTTCTTATACCACTAATCCGACGATCTTCATGTTATTGGTAGTATTACTTGCATTATTTGCAGGTATGTGGATGGAAGTTGGAACCATTGTTATTCTATTTACGCCAATACTATATCCAACTGCAGTGATGCTTGGCGTTCATCCAATTGTTTTCGGCGTAATACTAATAATTACTTCTGCCCTTGGAGTAACGACACCGCCTGTTGGTGTATGCCTGTATGCCGCGTCTTCAATAGCCGGCATACCGATAGAACGGACTTTCAGACGGGTTGCGCCATTTTTTATTGCGCAGGTTTGTGCAGTTGTGTTGATGGTTCTGTTCCCTGATATCATACTGTTCCTGCCCAGAGTTTTTGGATTAATATAAAAATATGCTGAAGGAGTGAGTTTTATTATGAACATTAAGATTGAAAAAGTTGAATCCCTTTATATTAAGTTTCCGTTAAGCAAACAGCAGATTCATGAAGCCATCCCATCAGTGAGGGATTGTGCAACGTTGTTGGTTAAGGTTTATTGCAGCGATGGCACTATTGGATTCGGGCGTACTTACGGCGGTGATTCTTTCGGTACATATACAGTAAAGAGATGTATTGATACCATGATAGCGCCTGTAGTAATCGGTGAAAATCCTTTCTATGTTCATAAAATATGGAAGAAACTTGAGGATGTAAGTCACTTTCTTGGAAGAGCGGGTGCAGTTTTTAAAGGAGTAAGCGCCGTTGATATCGCGATTTGGGATGCCCTTGGGAAAATAACCGGGCTGCCTCTATACCATCTTTTGGGCGCGGCGCGTGATCATGTCAATGTATATGCAAGCGAAGGCTGGTTAAATTTATCTACGGAAGAATTGGTTGAATCAGTCAAGGCATTGGTAGATAAAGGATATAAGGCTGTTAAATTCAGGCTTCCTTTAGACAAAAATGAATGTATTGAAAAGATGAGTGCTGTCCGTGAAGCAGTCGGCCCCGATATTAACCTGATGGTAGATATTCAGAATGCCTGGGTTGACGTACCGACATCTATAAAACGGGTAAAAGAACTTGAAAAGTATGATCCGTTTTTCTTTGAAGAACCTGTTCGCGTTCAAGATCTGGATGGGCATGCAGAAATCAAATATGCTACAGGTATCCCTATTACAGGCGGCGAGCATATATATAGCAAGCATCATTTTCGCGAAGCGCTGACAAAAAACGCATTCAGTTACGTGCAAGTGGATAGTGTTCGCGTAGGCGGTGTTTCTGAATGGATGAAGGTTGTCGGAATGTGTGAAGCATGGTTTGTACCGGTTATACCGCATGCAGCATTTGAGATACATGTACACACGGCATGTGCTTTTCCGGAGTCAACCGTACCGTATATCGAATATCTCACTGACTATGAGGGTGAATTGCTGCCTAATATATATAAGGACTTTGAACATCCTGAATCAGGTGTTGCCACCCCGCCTTCAAGACCGGGACTTGGACTCACGTTAAATGATGATTTTATTAAAGACTATATTATCAGTGATTAATTAAAATAGTGAAAGAGTAATATGATTAAAAGCAGTACCTCAAAATGTTTTTTTCTGTATTAACGAATATAGAAAGATTGAAGCAAAAATTGTGTGCGGAATAACATAAATAGAAATAACAGCGCTATGAGTTTAATTGTACCCAGTTGAAATACACAACTGGGTATTTTTTATATGTGAATAAATAGTAGTATATTCTATTATATAAGTTTTCCAGAGAATTAGCATCGGGCATGTATCTAACTATTTCCTCTAATTTGCGCGAATTCATATTTTTTGATATAATACTTTCGGTTCTTATCCAGTCAACTTAATTATTGGCAGGTTGAATCATAGTTATATACGTTTCTTTAGCGTGCTTATGCGGCTTTCCAGGCTTTATTGCAACCTAACGGCATTTCTTAAACATTATATGTCTTTTGTTTTTATGGGAGTCGTTGATTTTATGTATTAACCGGTTAATGTACCCGGTGTATTACCAATTATATTATTTTGTACGGAAAGTGAGGTTGAGAGATGGCTAATGTGAACAACATGGTACCGAACAATCGTTTTGAGCTGCTGAAAAATGAAATATTAGATTATGAGACAGCAAAAAATAGTATTCTAACAGGTGTTGAGGACTATGAAAGAATCATGTACCGTAAAAAACGGATATTGGAGTACCTTAATGCTGACGAGAAAGACTATCAGGACTACAGGTGGCAGATGAAGAACCGTTTTACCGGTGCAAAAGGTTTGGCTGAGCTAATTCAGTTGCCGGATGAAGAAATATGCCATGTAAACAAGGTGGCGGAAAAATATCGTTTTGCAGTATCCCCATACTATTTATCGCTTATAGATCCGGAAAATCACGATTGTCCTATTAGAAAGCAATCCATTCCTTCAGCCGCCGAACTTAATGATCAGGGCGAGCTGGATCCTATGGATGAAAAAGGCCATGCAATTCAAGAAATCATTACCCGCAGGTATCCTGACAGGTTAATTATTAAAGTAACAAACGTATGCGGAATGTTTTGCCGGTTTTGTCAGAGAAGAAGAATGATAGGGGAATTTGATAAAGTTGTTCCGCGGCAGAAAATACAAAAAGCAATTGATTACATTGCCGAAAACAAAGAACTACGTGATGTGCTTATTACAGGCGGAGATGCGTTTATGGTTTCTGATGAAATGCTTGGTTGGATGCTTGGAGAGCTTAGAAAAATTAAACATGTGGAAATAATACGTTTGGGTACAAGAACACCTGTTACGCTTCCGCAGAGAGTTACAAAAGAGCTTGTGAATATATTGAAAAAGTATCATCCGATATTTGTTAACACACAATTCAACCATCCGATGGAAGTTACCCCGGAGGCAAAACAGGCATGTGAAATGCTTGCCGATGCGGGAATACCACTGGGTAACCAAATGGTATTGCTTGATGGGGTAAATAACAACAAATTTGTAGTGAGAAAACTTAACCAGGCTTTATTGAAAATAAGGGTAAAACCTTACTATATATTTCATCCGAAAAAAATAAAAGGAACCAGCCATTTCTGGGTTAAAATAGAGGACGGTCTGGAGATAATGGAAAGCCTTCGCGGAAGGACATCAGGCCTTGCGATACCAACATATATCATAAACGGGCCGAAAGGCATGGGCAAAACCCCAATACTGCCAAATTATCTTATGTATCTTGGCAAAAACAAAGCTGCATTCAGAAACTGGCAGGGGGATTATTTTGAAGTCGATAACTAAGAAGCTTAATGAACGTTATTCCCGCGGGTCCTGCAAACCCGCAACATTTGCCTGTTAGATGGAGGGCGTTGGAGCATGCCGCCCGGCGTAAGCGAAAACACCCGAATCACCCGCTTTGTATATGGCATTATTTTCGCGGGTCCTGCTTCGGGTGTTTCGTTTACTTGTTCGACAAAGCACATACCGATAACACGCTTT
>JAAYBO010000371.1 GCA_012730095.1 Clostridiaceae bacterium | reverse complement strand
TGGCCTATAACGGTATCGCCGCCCAAAATCGTCGCTCCGGCATAGATTATAACATTGTCTTCTATGTTCGGATGCCTTTTTACTCCCTTTACAGGGTTGCCTTTCTCATCAAGCGTAAAGCTTTTTGCTCCAAGAGTAACCCCCTGATAGATCTTAACACGATTTCCAATAACGCATGTTTCTCCTATTACTACCCCAGTTCCATGATCTATAAAGAAATATTCTCCAATTGAAGCACCGGGATTAATGTCAATACCGGTTTTTTGATGGGCATATTCCGACATTATTCTTGGAATAATCGGCACTTTGTGTTTATACAATACATGTGCAAGCCGATGAACGCTTAAAGCCTCAATTGAAGGGTAACTCAGCATTATTTCTTCCCTTCTCAGAGCGGCAGGATCTCCTTCATATGCCGCTTCAATATCCTTATGCAGAAGTTCCCGGATTTCGGGAAGCTGTTCAAGGAAATTAATTATTATACTATTCGCCCTGTCCCTGCATTCAGTGCATTTTTTGTTTTCTTTAACCTTTTTATCGCATTCATTCTCGAAACATCTTTCTATAAGCTCCCTCAGCTCAATCGCCGCCGTACGGATATTGTTCCCCGTCAGTATATTAATGTTTGATTCGTCTATTGGGTATTTTTCATACACACCGGGAAATAAAGCCGAGCGGAGCAAGTGCAGCACCCTGTACACCCTTTCCTTACCCGCCAGGCCTATCGTATTATCGTTTAAAAAACGGGTTCTGTTAATCTCCTCAAGGGTTCTTGCAACGTCAGGAAGCTTGTGGTTCAACCAATCATTGAGTTTTATAAAATCATCTCCCTATAAGTTTTTGCTTCATCAATTTTTTTGGCAATCGCTTCCTGTTTTTTAACGAGGCAAAAAATAATATCGTAACAGAATCGTATGCCAAATCGGGATATACACATTATAAAGTATATTATGGAACTTCTCAATACCCGCTGTTTATTAATGGCTCATTAACCCGCTCCTAAGTATCCTATTGGCTGCAGGACGCTGAAGCATGTCGCCCATCGTCACCGAAAACACCCAAACCACCCGCTGTCTATTCGGTGTAATTTCCACGGGTACTGCTTCGAGGTCCACTATTATATGTAGTTTACACGAACCGTAAAATGGCTTATAATAAAGCATTATAACGAGCATTATAAAATGCGGAAGACGTAACCGCACCAAGTAATACCCATTTGGAGGGAAATTGGAGGAGAACATGGAAAAAGACATTAATGAAAATATGGAAAAGGACATTAATGAGAGTATCAACGAGGACGTTAAAGTATCAAACTTTATTCAGGATATAATTGAACAGGATCTGGAATCCGGAAAAGTAAAAAAGATTCATACCAGGTTTCCTCCCGAACCAAACGGTTATTTACACATTGGCCACGCAAAAGCCATCTGTATTAATTTCGGAATGGCAGAAAAATATAATGGACTGTGCAATCTGCGCTTTGACGACACAAATCCTTCAAAGGAAGATATCGAGTACGTTGAATCAATAATGGAAGATGTCAGGTGGCTGGGTTTTGACTGGGAAGACCGCCTGTATTTTGCTTCCGATTATTATCAGCAGTTTTACGAATATGCCATTGTTCTGATTAAAAAAGGGCTTGCCTATGTAGATGACCTTTCGGCCGATGAAATTCGCGAATACAGGGGAACACTTACTGAACCCGGGAAGGAAAGCCCGTGGAGAAACCGTTCGGTGGAAGAGAATCTTGATTTGTTTGAGCGTATGAAAAACGGGGAGTTCGAAAACGGAGAAAAGGTTCTGCGAGCAAAGATTGATATGACTTCGCCTAATATGAATATGCGTGATCCCGTTATATACCGGATTCTTAAAACCTCCCACCACAGGACGGGAAATGAATGGTGCATTTATCCTATGTATGATTACGCGCACCCGCTTGAAGATGCTATAGAAAATATAACACACTCTCTGTGTTCTCTTGAATTTGAAGACCACAGGCCTTTGTACGACTGGTTTCTTGAAAAACTTGACTTTGAAAACCCGCCCCGTCAGTACGAATTTGCCCGCTTAAACCTTACCTATACCGTTATGAGTAAGCGCAAGCTTCTACAGCTTGTTCAAAAAGGAATAGTCGACGGATGGGACGATCCAAGAATGCCGACACTTTCAGGATTTCGCCGAAGAGGCTATACGCCGGAGTCAATAAAGCGGTTCTGCGAAATTATAGGTGTGGCGAAAACGTACAGCGTCATTGACTATGGACTCCTTGAACACTGTATCCGCGAAGATTTGAACAAATGCGCCCAAAGGGTTATGGCAGTTCTAAATCCGCTGAAGGTTGTTATAGATAATTATCCTGAAGATAAAACCGAAGAAATGGATGTTGAAAATAATCCTGAGGATCCCGATTCCGGCACAAGAAAAGTCCCTTTTTCACGAGTAGTTTATATTGAAAGGGATGATTTTGAAGAAAATCCTCCAAAAAAATACTTTCGCTTAAAGCCCGGCGGCGAGGTACGCCTTAAGAACGCTTATATTATTAAATGCAATAGTTTCATAAAGGACGAAAACGGACAGGTAACTGAGGTGCATTGCACTTACGATCCTTTAAGCCGAGGCGGCAGCGCTCCGGACGGAAGAAAAGTAAGAGGAACGATACAATGGGTTTCCGCACACCACGCAGCCGACGCTGAAGTAAGGCTATACAACCACCTGTTCGTTAAGGAAAATCCAGAAGATGTTCCTGAGGGCGAAGACTGGACTTCAAACCTGAACCCCGAATCGCTTGTGGTTTTATCGGGTTGCAAGGTTGAACCATCGCTTGCCGAAGCAAAGCCGGGGGATAATTTTCAGTTTATGCGAATCGGTTATTTTTGCGCGGACAGCAAGCATTTTGCTAAAGGAAAGCCTGTATTCAACAGGACTGTATCTTTAAAGGACTCATGGGCTAAAATAAAGAATAAGTCTTGAGGTTTATTCGGAATCAACAAAAAGCCGCTCGCCCGGTTTAACCATGCCAAGCTTTTCCCTGGCAATACTTTCTATAAATTCATCCGTTCCAGCCTTGCTTTGCTGTTCAAGAAGTTTTTCCTGAATCTGCTCTTCCTGCTTTATTTTATGCTCAATGGCACGAAGCTCGGAACGGATAAGTGAAAATTCTTCCTGCTGGCGGATGTATGTAACAATAAAGTAAACAATGAGTCCGGACATCAATATAAAGACAAGTGGGTTAAGACGCTTTTTCTTCCGCATTTATTACTCACCTTTTCTTTCGTATAAATATAAACAATGCACCAGGTTTTGTTATACGGTACCCGTTCGAAATCTATGATTTCGGTAACGGGTGAGGTTATTATATTATGAATTTAAAAATCATACGATTTTTACTTGGTAAAACCAAGGGCAGCCGAGCATCGGCTGTATAAATTCATAATACAATGTTCTCGGGTACCCGTTCGAAATCTGTGATTTCGGTAACGGGTGAGGTTATTATATCATGAATTTAAGAAAATCATAAGATTGTATATAATTATTATCGGAAAAAAAGCCGGCCTTTTACATCTTCTCTTGCATACACTGTAATTCGGATTTATAATATATGAATACACTTTACATAAAATCGGCATCTTTGAGGAAAGCAGAGGAAATCAATGAATATATTTTTATTTATACTAACCAATAATCTGATCCCAATTTTTACTTTAATTATTTTGGGAATATTTCTTGGAAAAAAATTTAGCCTTGATGTGGGCACATTATCAAAAATAAATTTGTACGCTTTTGTACCTCTTTTCATATTTGTTAGTATTTATACGACGGAATTCCGAAGCGATATGATTATAGCTGCCGCTGTAGTTATTGTTATTATGCTGATAAACCGTTTGCTTGGTTTTCTTATAGGTAGAACTCGTAAATATGATCAAAGCCTTACAAACGCGTTTACTAATTCAATAATGTTTTATAATTCGGGGAATTTTGGGATTCCTTTAATTACAATGGTTTTTTCCAGTAAGCTGTTTCAGGTAAACGGTGAAACGCCATATTTAGATTACGCCCTGACAATTCAGATAATCGTTCTTATAATACAAAACACCACAACCAATACAATAGGCGTATTTAACGCTAACCGTGCCGGGGGAAGTATAAAAGAAGCTTTAAAGAAAACTTTAAATATGCCATCCATTTATTTTGTTGTTTTAGCTTTTGTTTTAAAGCTCATCCCGTATAATCTTGAACAATTACCTGTTTGGTCCG
>JAAYBO010000370.1 GCA_012730095.1 Clostridiaceae bacterium | reverse complement strand
TTGTCAGCCCATGGCATTTCCCAAGGACTTTGCACGATGCTGTACTTTTTGAATGCAATCTGAATATACGTCATTGGTATATACTTAAAAATAATAAAATATGCAACAGGGAACAGTAATAAAAGGTATAAAGTCCAATATCTTCTGAAATATCTAAGGTTGCTTTTTATTTTATTTTCTTTTTTTGGATATGACCGAGCAATGCTCACTGCCGTACCCCCTTCCCCATGATAAAGGATTCATCCGGAGTATTAAACGATACCTTTTGCATATACATAACATATATATATTTACAATACCTTTAAAATGGTTCCATTATGCAATATTACCAATTCTCATAGAACAATCTTTCTCTATTGTATCAATTACGCACTAACATTTAGATGAAAAAAACAAGTATAATTTGTAATTTTCATGGATCAAATATTGTATTATCAATTACATTTATATAAATTGCTTGCCGATTTTCTTATAAAAAAGATACTATGCCATTTCCTTATTGTGCTCTTCAGTAAAATTGCCTTCTTTCATGCAATGCAGAACAAAGTCCGGAATATATAATGTTATTCCTGATTTCTGTCCCAATAATCTCCGGTAAGACCCTCGAGTATGGAGCCGATTGCCCACGGCATCAGACAAAACCACGTGGAAGCAAGAGAACCATCACTGTAAGTCTCATAAACCAGACCCTCGGAGTAGCAGAATCGCTCTGACATCCAACCTTTTTTCCCGAAATCAAATTCGCCGTCATAGGTGTTATGGTTCTGGCAGCTCCACAGAACCGTATCAGTTAAGCGATCCTCAACATATTTGTCCGGGCAGTTCCTGATATAATACTGCAGCTCACCGATAATGCTGCTTGACATAGGGTGTATATGTGGATTGGATACGGAAGTTACGCTTCCTCCACAGCTTGACCAGTTCAGGTTTGACAGTGGCGGGAACTTTATGGGAGAATTGTAACAGAACTTAAAGGAAAACTCATAATTTATTGCATCTTTCATATGTTCCAGGTATCGCCTGTCATGCGTTATGGAGTGGATAAAACGAACTGCTTTTATATAACCGAGAATTCCCTCAGATTCTACTGCTTTGCATGTGTCCAGCGGTGTACCATAGCATTCCATATAGCGTACAAATGTTTCATAGTAATGTTGTTCGCTGTGTTTCAGGCTTTCCAAATAAGACATATCACCCGTCAGCCAGCTAAAGTATGCAAGAGCCGCCATGCACCATACACTGCCGAAAGAGTCATATTCAATACCTGCTCCGGTTTTTTCGGAGAATATATAGGGATATTCATAATCCGTATTTTTCGTCCGTTCAACTCTTTCCAAAACATTTTTAACAAAAGCAATCCATTCGGTATGACGATGGTTCTTAAATCGTTTTTCAAACTCGTATGCTTTCAGAATATAAAACATGGCCTGTCCGCATATATAAGAGCTGTGCCCTGCTGTTGAAAGCACATCAAACCACCAGCCTTTATTGCTCCATTCTCCGTCATTATAAGCATCATATGGCAAACCCGAGTCCCGATTCATACAGTTCCCGATAATATTACATATGCAGGACAATGCCTGCTGTCGCATTTTCTCATCTCCAATTCTTATGGCAGCCATGAGCATGGGAACGGCCGCCGCTAATCCGTTCGTCCAGCTCAGGGAAAAAATTTTATTAAACCGGCAGCTTCCGGTATTTCTGTCTTCAAACACCTGCCCGGCATAACTTAAGTCTTCCTCAATCCAGGCATCCTCATAAACAGCCTTTGACAAATCCGATACAGTTGCATATAAATCGCTGGCTTTTCTGGGCTGCTGATGATAACAATAGTACACTGTTTTAATTACTTTATTGATATCCAATTCCGTTTCGGCGGCATAATCAAAGATTCGAAGAGAAAAATCTACGGTCTCGCCCGGTTTAAGCTCAAAGCAATTGTCCCCAAGCGGCGCTCTCTCTCTGATTCTATATGCATTAATAAACATCAGCGGTGCATTTTCATATCCCAATGTATAACCTACTGTTCCTTTACCGAGAGAACAGGAATATCCGCAGTATTGATAGAACTCTCCCGTTTCATCAGGCAACCACTGCTTCTTGTGTCCGTTATTTATTATGAAATAAGGGCTTGCACATAAACCCATAATTCTATCTGTGTCAAATACGATGGCTGTCGGATGGGATAAACGATCGCTTCTCATCATCCACCAGGAAGATGAAGGATGGGAAGGATTTCCCTCTCTCAGCCTTGGAAATTTGACCGGCACGTTTTGCGGTGCTTCGCCTCTATTCCGGCCGTACATAAATGCGGGCAGGAAAAATCGAGGGTTTTGTTTTTGAAAAGGAAGCTCAATATGTATAACACCCGACCATGCTGCTTTATTCGAATTGGTAACAGATATTTTAACGTGATACGGATTCTCAGGGCTTCCATTACCGTTTATTAACTGAAATTTTGCTTGAAGCCCATATTCTTCAATCGGCAAATATTCCGTTGTATCAGCATTTTTATATCTTGCGGTTATAATCAGTTTTGTCATTTGAGTCACCTCTTTATATTTTTCCTTGCACATCTCTCAATCTATTTTGAAATACTTCATTTTTTCAACTCAAGTTTTGTTTTTATTTAAAGAAAACAGTTCATCGAACAATCATATGAATTTTATCAGCTGTTTTTAAGAACTCCCAAAACCTTATAACCTCCGATGATTACACAGGACAAAAAAGCAGCAGATAAATAATTGTTTGAGCTGCAAGATTAAAGCCTTTATAAAAATAATGGCAAAAACTCCTTAATAGAATAACTCACATCTAAATCAAATATATAATAATTATATCAAGTATACATTTTTGTTCAGATGAAAAAAATAATTATTCTTTGTAATTATCATGGTTTTTATTAGACCCGTGTTCACGGGTTTTCATTGCCATATAATAAAAAAATTGCTATAATTTAATTGCAGGTGGATGAATATGATTGAACAAAACTTTGATGACATTGTTGTAGATATTCATTATTATAACTACAGGATTTGCACTCCTTCCTGGGAGATAAAGCCGCGTATTACCCCTTTTATAAATTTTACTTACGTCATTTCCGGCCGGGGAGAATTTTTTATAAATGACATAAAACACGATGTAAAAGGCGGGGACTTAATATGTGTTCAAAAGGGCAGTAAAGAATATGCAAATACGATTGCTGATGATCTTATGAATTGCTACTGTGTAAATGCTATTGTTTGTGACGCGTCAGGGAACGAAGTTACTCTTCCTTTCAAAACAGTAACCCATATCGGTTTGCGTGAAGATATTATAGCTTTGTTTCAGGAAATGACGGCAACATGGCTGCTGCACGACTCCTGCTACAGGCTCAAATCGAGAGCAATTTTTATGATGATTCTGTCACGGTGTTACCAAATAGTTTTCGGCAATAACAGTCAAAGTAATAATAACAGCGATAACAGACGCATTAAAATGGTTATGCAGCATATCCTGAACCACTATGCCGAACCGCTCTCCGTTAAGGATATGGCTAAAATGGTGAAACTCAGTCCTCTTTATTTCGGCGCATTGTTCAAACAGGAAACCGGACAGACATTCCGGCAGTATTTAACAACCATAAGGATAAACCAGGCGGAAAATTTACTTTTAAGCGGCATGTATAATGTCAGTGAAGTCTCAGCAGAGTGCGGTTTTTCCGATGTCTTTTATTTCAGCAAGGTCTTCAAGGAACACCGCGGCATATCTCCGTCCGAAATATTAAATTCAAAAAAGCTAATAAAATAAACTTGCATAAAAGCTAATATATTATCCTGCCTTTTTCATCAGGAATACCGCATTTTCTGTAAAAATAGGCGTTAACAACATCACGCCATTCGATTGCATCTTTAATTTGAATGTTCAATCTGTTAAGCACATGTTCAAACCTTTCGGGATCAATATGGTCCTTCAGCAGCAGCCACTGGGCTTTAAACTTTTCTGCCTGCTCAACGCCTTCAAAATGCGTGTCATATATATGCTGTATCAAAGTTTTTCCTGACTTCAGCCGATAATTATACGGTACATGATGAAAGAACAGCAGTAATTCTTCCGGACAGGATTCAATACTGTTATACATTTCCGCGTTCCTTTTATGATATTGGCCTGCAAATCCTGTTCCGTTCCCTATGGTTCTGTCTACTCCAATACCATAACAATCGGCTCTGTGGTAAGTTCCCCATATTGAGTATTCATAGCCGTCAATGTTAGGTCCGTAATGACTGCCGGGATTTACCATCCACCCGATTCCAAGAGGTGACGTATAATTCTCGTATGTTCTCCAGGAATTAAGAAGAATGCTCTGTATAATTTCAATAACCTCCGGATGATCGGTGAAAGTCAGTATTATCCACTCTCTGGTTATTTCATTTATGTCCGTATCGGGTTTCCATGCGAGGCGGCCGTACCCGTATAAATTTGCCTGTGCAAGTATATGACCTGTCCATGTGTTATCATCTCCGATGTTTGATACGGCTGCAATTCCGGAGTATTTTTGAGGATACAGTCTGCCGCTTATGATTTTTTTAACGGTTGAGCCTTCACCCTTTGCATAGGTATCAAAATCAAGCACTTCTTTCCACTGCGGAACAAGATAGCAAATATGTTTCTGCTGTCCCGTATATTCCTGGGTAATCTGCAACTCGAGCATTTGGTTTGTTTTTTGAAGACCGCCGAATAAAGGCGATACCGGTTCTCTTACCTGAAAGTCCATCGGTCCGTTTTTTATCTGGAGTATAACATTTTCCAGAAACTTGCCATCTAACGGCTTAAAATTATCGTAAGCCGCGCTTGCCCTGTCGGTTGCCCTGTCGCGCCAGTCCTGCAGACAATTGTAAACAAAGCAGCGCCATATAACAATGCCATTAAAAGGCTTTAAAGCCGATGCAAGCATATTTGCGCCTTCCGCGTGATTTCTTCCGTATGTATAGGGACCCTGCCTGTTTTCCGAATCAGCCTTTACAAGAAACCCGCCGAAATCAGGAATATGCCTGTATATTTCCTTAACAGTATCGGCCCACCATTTTCGTACCGCAGTATTCAGCGGATCCGCGGTGGGTAGTTTTCCAAGTTCTATCGGGCTTGCAAAATTTACGGACAAAAAGACAGTAATGCCATATTCTCTGAAAATTCCAGCCAAATTTGCCACTTCCGGCAGATAACGTTCGGTAAGCAACCGGGTTTCATGATAATGAACATTTACATTATTCAAAACAATGCTGTTAATTCCAACTGAAGCGAGCAATCTCGCATAGTCTCTGACTCTTTTTTTATTTCTTACAATTTTGTTGTTTTTATATAATATGGACCTTCCCGCATATCCCCTTTCAATCGAACCGTCCAAATTATCCCATTGGTTGACCATACGCAGCATGTTCAAAGGATTGTCAAGCACATTCATTGAAGAAAGAGGTCTTTCAAGCTGTATAAGCCGTAAAAAAGAAAATACGCCATACAATATGCCTCTTCCTGTTTTTGCTGAAATAATAATACGCCCGTTATCGTTCTTAATTATATAGCCCTCACCGCCAATGCCATTGATTTCCTCAGATGAAAGCATATCAAGACTATCGGCGGGACCTATAATTATCCCGTCACCATTTATATAATCAACAAATCGAGGAGTTTTTTCAAGCATTTTGCCTATTCCATACTTCAATTCATCAAGTGCGGCTCTGGGGATTTTTGTTTTGTTTATAACAGCAACGCATGAAAAAGCTTTCCTGTATTCTTTCAATACATCCTTATTTTTAATTTCACGGTATCCGAGCCAGCAACTGTAAGCAAGGTTATCGCTGAATTTTTGAACTCTCATGGCTTACTATTTATTGCGATTAAACGCAACTACTCCTTTTTTTGATTATCTTTGCAAAAAAGCAAACGCTCAAATAAAGCGTTTTTTACATAAGAATAATTCACGCTTTTCTCATTCATACAGCCTGAATGTGCTAAGTTTACTCAGAAAATTCTTCCGCTGTCCATGTTACTCTAATGTTAAAACGGCAACGGACTTTGCCGGCAAGACAATATTTATTTCTCCTTCCCGCAGGCAAAATTCGCCGAAGGGTTCGGGTTTCACTTCAAAAGGATTTTCAAATGTATTATACGCGTTCATTCTGTCTGCAGTCAATATTTCTCCGCTGATCTTTTTAAAACGCTTCCCGGGGGAATAACACGTTATTTTCTCTTCTTCAGCCGGATGCAGGTTGCACAATGTTATATGCAATATATTTTTCTTATCTATTGAAGCAGAGCTGCTGATTTTAGGAATCGACTGCCCGTCCATTGTATAATTCTCCGAGTCTATCAACAGGGGCAGGAGTTCTGCATCCTGATGCACCTTAAACATATTGAACACATGGTATGTGGGTGTCAGAAGCATTTTATCCCCTTCTGTCAGTATTACGGCCTGAAGCACATTAATCGTCTGTGCAAGGTTTGCCATTTGAACTCTGTCGCAGTGA
>JAAYBO010000050.1 GCA_012730095.1 Clostridiaceae bacterium | reverse complement strand
CTTCGGTAGCGCAGGAAACGGCAGCTTCGACACAGGAGATAACCGGTCTTATGTATTCCCAGATAAATTCCTCTGAAATACTGGTGCAGCTTTCCGAAAGCTTTGATCAAGTAATAAAGAATCTTGAGGATATAATAAACAAATTCAACTTTGATAAAATAACCACAACCAAAAGAGCATTTGCAATAATACCCTGCAGCGACATATCGTTTTTCTCCGACACAAAGGACGGGGCCTTGGATGCGGCTTCTAAACTTGGAGTCGATGTTATCTGGAGAGCACCGGAAAGTTATGATCCGGTATTGCAGGCAAAAATTATTGATGAAGCAGTGCAAAAGGGTGTCGCTGGAATAGGTATAGGGCCGATCGATGATCCTCATGTAAGAAGCAGTTTGCAAAATGCATTAGACAATGGGGTTAAAGTGGTTTGTTTTGATACCGACATCCCTGATATCGGAAGGAATGGCTTTATTGGAACGGATAATTATAAAGCCGGTATGACGTTTGGAGAACTTGTCGCAAAAAAACTCAACGGCAAGGGCAGAATTCTCGGTACACAGGCAATTAAAAATACATTAAACCAGAAAGAACGATTAAATGGGTTTATTGAGGCAATAAAGAAATACCCTGAGCTTGAGTTCTTCGGCATGGAGCAGACCAATCATTCTGCCGGCGATGAAAGATGGCAGGAAGTAAAAGAAATTCTTAAAAAAGCCCGACCATTTGATTGTTTTATCTGTATGGATTCATTCGGCAGCTACATTGCGATGAAAATGAAGGAAGAACTGGGCATTGAACCTATTTGTGTGGTGTTTGACAAAACAGAGCATTCAGTAAAACCATTGATGGACGGTTATACTACCGTTTTAGCGCAGCGTCCGAGGTTATGGGGTGAATTATCGGTCAGGAGGCTTAATGAACTGTGCAATGGCAAGACAATAAAGGAAAAAGAGGACACCGGCACTTATGAGATAAACAAGGGGAATATGAATGTGTTTATAAAAGACTGATTAAAACCAACTATTGATTCTTTTTATTGGATAGACTATAATGTCACTATAAAATAATACAGGGTCTCTCAATGAGCAGAGTAGGCATTTGCGCGTTAAGTGCCGGATGAACGGGGAGTTGACATCCGGACGAAAAGCCGGAAGGCTTGCGGTGCAGTTGCCGCATCCCGCTGTTGCATGAGAGAGGGTTCCTCTTCATGTAGCACGTATTATTTATTCGATACGCTGAAGGATATTTGATTTCAGCCGGTAATCTTGGAAAACAATGTGCGGTGAGGAGGTTTTTTTATGAATCAAAAAAGCATGTTTTCTTTTTTTAAAGACATACATTCACTTGTCCTTATGTCTTTTTTTGTTTCATTATATGCTGTTTTTTCCTGGTTTGCGATATATATTACCAATGATCTGCGGTTTAATCTTACCTTTATGCCCACTGCCTGGGCAGCGGCAATTTTCGGGCCTGTTGCGGGGGGTATAACGGGAGTGTTCGGAGATGTTCTCGGCTGGATTATAAGGCCCACCGGACCTTTTTTTCCGGGGTTTACAGTCAGTGGATTTGTAACAGGTGTTATTTTTGGGCTGTTTCTTTATAAAAAGGAAATAACTTTAAAGAGAGCTATATTAGCCGCAATATCAGTGGTTTTACTTGTCGAGATAGGGCTTAACACAATCTGGGTTATGATGCTATTCGGCAATGCTTTCAAAGTACTTATCGCGGGTAGGCTTATAAAGGCACTTATTATTCTGCCTGTTCAGGTAATGGTGCTCTGCAGCACGGGTTATTTTTTTAAAAAAAATCCGAACCTTTTATACCATAGATGATTTTAATCAAATAATCGCAAAATATTACCTTTACAACTGTGTGCGAAATGAATATAATTTTGTTAAAGACAATAAAAAACTTAATAAAAACATAATATGATATATTATATGTACGGTTTTTATCGTACTTTGCAGGGAACCGGGTGAAAATCTCGGACGGTCCCGCCGCTGTGAGGATGAGAATGTATGCATTATGCCACTGTCTCCGGATGGGAAGGCGCATATATTTGATGAATCCGAGTCAGAATACCTGCCTTTGTAGAAAGTGAGGGAACTACGAGTGATGGGCCTCACTAAGTTTATTGCTTTTAAAGTTGGCGTAAACGAAGTCAAGCCTTTCCTCGCGGAAAGGTTTTTTTAGTTTGCGGGGCATGCTGACTGGTTGAGGGTTTGAAAGAAAACCTGTCACCTGGTTAGCGGGTAAACGAGCCCCGGAAAAAGATATGGAAAGGATAATTTATCATGAAAAGAAAGATTGCATTATTATTAACAGTTGTAGTGTTGTGCGCTGCTTTTATTGTTGCTTTTTCGGTTTGGCGGAACAACAGGGCAACAGAGAGCTCCGATCCTGGTAAACCTGACGAAACGTCAGCGGCAACGTCACAATCACCCGACAACGGGGAAGCCGATTCCGGCAGACCTGACAATACATCGGAGGCAGCAACACAAGCACAGGAAAACGACAAAAACACAAATCAGCCTGCCGATACAACAGAGCCAAAGGAAAACAACAGTAAACCGGATGACGAAAATACGAATTATCCCATTGATATAACGGATTCAAAAGGACGAACCATAAAGCTTGACAATGAGCCGGAACGTATTATATCGATCGGGCCTGATATAACTGAAATTATATTTGCCCTTGGAAAAGGAGATAAGTTAGTCGGACGCTCCGCATTCTGCGATTACCCGCCGGAAACTCAGGATATAACCGTAGTTGGAGATTTTTATGAATGGAACCTTGAAACTATTGTTTCACTGGAGCCTGATCTTATATTTGCATCTGCTATGAATACGGAGGAAAACGAAAAAAAACTAATGGATTTGGGGATAAACATTATATTTATCAACCAGACAGAATCATTCGAAGGGGTATATGAAACTATAGGAATAATCGGAAAAGTGCTGAATGCCGAAGCCGAATCAACAGCGGTAATCAATCGCATGAACGAAGATGTCGAAAAAGCGAAGGAAGCGGTTAAAGGACTTGACAGACCTTCGGTCTATTATATTGTCGGATTTGGGGAATATGGCGACTATACGGCAACAGGAGAAACCTTTATCGCTAAAATGCTGGACACGGCGGGTGGTGCAAATATTGCCGCAGATATTACAGGGTGGATCTACAGCCTGGAGAAACTAATGGAACAGGATCCGGATATTATTATTGGCTCCGATGAGGCAGTAAAATATTTTCAGGAAACGAGCGGTTATAAGGAACTAACTGCCGTTAAAGAAGGCCGTATTTACACAATCGATCCTGACTTGTTGGATATTCAAGGTCCCAGACTTTCCGATGGCTTGCTGGAGCTGGCAAAAATACTGCACCCCGGGAGTTTATAATAAGCGCAAGACACAAAAAGACAGGGCTGTAGTGTAGTAAAAGTGACATTCACATAGAACAATTGGGAGGTTGAATGTGACATACCTAACAAAAAGAAAAATTTATTATTCAATTCTAATAATAAGTATTATCGGATTGTTATTACTTGGTATTTTTTCGTTGTTTGTAGGCACAGCAAATATCGGATTCATAGATGTTTGCCGTATTCTTGCATCAAAGGTACCAGGTATACAAAAGTTTGTTACCGTCGAAAATATTAGAAAATCTTTGGCAGACATTATTATAAAGCTAAGGCTTCCAAGGGCAATTCTTGTCATTATGGTAGGCTCCGGTTTAGCAACAGTGGGTGCGGCAATGCAAAGTGTTTTCCGCAACCCGATGGCTGAGCCGGGGATTCTTGGATTATCTTCAGGAGCCGGCCTTGGAGCGACAATTGCAATAGTTATCGGATTGGACAAAACTGTGTTAGGAATGAGTGCGGCGGCAGTATCCGCTTTTTGCGGTGCTATCGCAACAATTTTTATAGTATATAATATATCGCGGACAGGCCATAGGATTTCACCGACTGTTCTTATTCTTGCGGGAACAGCAATAAGTTTTATGAATAGCGCGATTATACAGTTAATAATGATATTCAGAAGGGATAGGATGGACTATATTATTATGTGGACTATGGGATCATTTAGTTCACCAGCATGGAATAAGATTATTGTGCTTTTCCCGTTTCTTCTGTCAGGATTGACCGTTATACTGTTTCACGCCAGGCAGCTTAATATAATTTCAACGGGAGAGGAAACTGCTAAAACACTTGGTGTTGAAGTTGAACGGACAAAAAAACTTGTTCTTGTAGCATGCTCGGTTGTAACAGCGGCGTGTGTTGCGACAAGCGGAATAATAGCTTTTGTCGGTTTAATTATTCCTCATTTACTGCGTCTTCTTGTTGGAACCGATCAAAGAGTTTTGCTTCCATTTTCGATTGTCGGGGGAGCTGCGTTTTTAATTATATGTGATACCCTTGCAAGGGTGGCGGCCCCTCCGGCTGAAATCCCGGTCGGAGCGATAACAGCCTTGTTTGGCTCTCCATTTTTTATTGCACTTTTAGTAAAGGGAAAAAGGAGTGTAATGTGATGGAAGCTAAAAATGCTGTTGATGTAAAAAATCTTGAATTTTCATATGGAGACAGAAAGGTATTGGAGCAAATATGCGCAGCGTTTCAACCCGGAATGGTGTGCGGCTTGTTGGGTCCTAACGGTTCAGGAAAAACAACCCTTATGAAAAACATTGCCTCCATTCTGAAACCGCAGAAAAATACGGTGTATATAAACGGACTTGACATTACAAATATTACCGTAAATGAATTGGCGAAGGAAATATCTGTCGTTCCGCAAAATACCCATATAGAATTCGATTTCAGTGTGCAGGATATAGTTATGATGGGAAGAGCGCCGTATATTAAAAGGTTTTCATCCGAAAGCGAAGAAGACATTGAAATAGCTCAATGGGCAATGAGAATTTCAGGAATTGAAGACCTGGCCGAACGAAGTATTAAAAACATAAGCGGCGGTGAATTGCAGCGTGTTGTTATAGCCAGGGCACTGGCTCAGAAAAGCAATATTATATTACTTGATGAACCGGTATCACAGCTTGATATTCATCACCAGTTATCGATAATGGAAACAATCAGGATGCTGGCATACGAATACGGGATGACAGTTGTAACAATCCTTCACGATTTAAACCTCGCCGCAGAATTCTGTGATTACATCTATCTTCTTAAAAACGGGTTTATTGCGCACAGCGGAAAGCCAAAGGATGTGCTGACATACGAAATAATTGAAGAGGTTTATAAAATTGTGTGTCTTGTTTACGAGAATCCGGTATCAAAAAAACCGCATATTGTCCCTGTTCGGAGTTTATAAGGAGGGGACGGTTGTTTTTACCCCCCCATATTTAAAGCATGAACCGTCCCCTTTTAGCTATACTATCCGCACAATGACAACGCTTTTTCAGCTGCTGAGGCTGCATCCGGAGAGTATGCATCCGCTCCGATACTTTCACGGAAATTATCTGTTACCGGTGCGCCGCCTATCATAATTTTAACTTTTCCCGATAATGGTGAGCTTTTAACCTTTTCGACGACATTTTTCATTTCAGTCATAGTTGTCGTTAAAAGAGCTGAGCAGGCTATAATGTCTGCGTTGATTTCAATGGCGGTTTCAATAAATTTCTCAGCAGGGACATCAACGCCCAGATCGACAACCTCAAGGCCTTTTCCTTCCATCATCATACGCACAAGGTTTTTACCGATATCATGCAGATCACCTTTTACCGTTCCAAGAACGACCTTGCCCTTTGCTTTGACTCCAGAGTCTATAAGAAGGGGCTTTAAAAGCTCGGTTCCCGCATTCATTGCACGGGCAGCGATTAGCACATCCGGAACATACACTTCGTTGTTCTTAAATTTCTCGCCAATTATTCCCATTCCGTGCAGCAAACCTTCTTCCAGGATCTCATTTGCGTTAAAGCCTTCATCAATTGCCTTTTGAACCAGTTCTTTAACGTTTTTTGCTCTGCCCTTTTGAAGGTTTTCAGAAATTTCAACTAAAATACTCATGTTTGTACCACCTCTATAAATTTTTTAATGTTTATTTTTTACCTTGTTCACGAAATTTTTTAGGACTTAATCCTGTCATCTTCTTAAAAACTTTTGAAAAATAACTTTGGTCTTCAAAACCTACTAAATTTGAAATATCAACTATCGCAATTGATGGATCCGACAGAAGCTTTTTGCTCATTTCTATGCGTATATAATTAAGATAGGTGTTGAAGCTCATCTCCATTTCCTGTTTAAAAACCTTGCTGAAGTAAGAAGGACTTAAATATACACAGGCCGCAACTTCATCAAGCGTTACTTTTTTCATATAGTTTTTTCTAATATAATCAATTGATTTAAAAATAACATCCTTACGCTTTATATTTGCCAGATTGAATACATGATCCGTAAATCGTTCCATTATACGCGACAGCCACAAGGTTAATTCCTCAAGGTTATGAAACCTGTTTATCTGTTTAAGATACTGAAAATTTAAACCAAATATTTGTTTTATATCTGCTCCGCCTTCCAATGCGGCACGGGACAGAATAACAACCAATTCCAGTATTCGTGCGCGGATCAATTCGAAGTTATTCCCTGAAGCAAAATAAATGTGTCCAAGGATTTCATTAAGCAGTTTTTGTGATAACCTTTTGTCTCCTAATGCGATGGCATGTTGGAGTTCCTTTTCCTTTCTGATTGGATATGCTAATATTTCTTCATCATCTATAGTCATCTGATTAAGTTTGTGTATATAATCCGATATATCCGCAGCTTGCTCCTGCTCCTGAAGGTTCAGGCTGTATTGGTGCCAGGTAGTGTCGGAAAGATAAAAAGCAATCAAACGCAGAAGCTCAGAAAGGCTGTTTACCTTGTCTGTACTCACAATCGGAATTTTTTTCGAAAGTGAAATTGCTTTCGAAACCAATTCATTATTGTCATATTTCTTAAATAAATCTTCAAGTAAGAATTCCTCCGGCTCAATCATATGAACAGGCCCGCCCAATAAAGCACCCTTCATTATACCATCAATTGTTATAGGACAAGACCAATGCGCCATTCCAAACGGGCAAAAGAAAACATATTTGCCCCCAAAGCGTTCCGCCTGGTAACTTCCATATAAATGCGCATTTCTGCATTCCATTCCCGAAGGTGTATCAGGTTTCAGCTCAAAACAGAAATGGCAGAATTCATTTTCGCTGTTTGTGCTGAACAAGGTTTCTCCGGTATCGTCAATAATAATTACTGATACACTTGTAGCGTTGCTGTAATGTCTAGTGGCTTCAATTGCTTTATCAAGGTCGAAACCCGCTTCATGAACCATAATAATCCTCTACTTGATAATACACCTGCAGTTATTCCAGGGTATTGAAATATTTTATGTTTTTTTGTAATTCTTTATGCATTTAAGGCGTATCACGTCAAAATTACGACTCTATCCCGAAAAACATATTATCGGTATAACTATTAACAAATGAAGGCTCTGATGACAATTCAATATATTGTATCCTTTTTGCAATCTCACATGCGGTAAGATATTCGTCCTTCGAGAGCATGGTACGGATGGCTCCTGCTCCTGAAGCGTTTCCGACGGCGGAAATTTTGCCCGATAATTCTTCAGGTATCAAACCAATACGCAGAGCGCTGCTTATACGCATAAAACTTCCGAAACCACCGGCAAGATAAACATGTTTTACATCATTTATATCTATTCCGGATTTGACGGTGAGTATATTTATTCCGGCAGCAATCGCGGCTTTTGCGTTCTGTACTTCTCTGATATCCTTCTGAGTTATATAAATTGAATCGCCGGCAGCGGTCTCGTTACCATATAGCAGAATAAAAGCCGGTTGATTGTTTATTTCAATAATCCTGTTTCTTAATTCGGGGGATACCAACGAATCATCTGTTTCTATTCGGCCTGTTTCATCAATGATACCCGCGTCAAGCATGGATGAGACAGCGTCAAGAAGGCCTGAACCGCATATTCCAACAGCTTTTCTATTTCCTATTGTGTTTATGCGAAGTGTTCCATCAATTGTAACAAGTACTTCGCTGATTGCTCCTTCGACGCCTCCCGTACCACATGTAATGTTCGCGCCTTCGAACGCTGGTCCCGCGGCAGTGGAGCATGAGTAAAGAAACGAGTTGTTCCCAAGAACAATTTCACCGTTTGTTCCAATATCAACAAGGAGTGATATGTCCTTTTTTTTGTGCATGCCGGTTGATAAAACAGCAGCTACCGTATCGGCACCAACATATGCCGAAACGGAGGGAAGAACTATGGCCCGCCCGGACGGGTTTATTGATATATTCAGTTCATCTGGTTTCAATAAAAAGCTTGACAATGTCGCGGGTATAAAGGGAGCGGTGGCAATATAACGAGCCGGGATTCCGAGCGCAAAATGGAGCATCGTTGTATTTCCGGACAGCGATACAGCATAAATGTCGGTATGCTTGATTGAAGCCGATAAAATTAGCTCACCGATTAGTTCATTTATTGCGGAACGTATAAGAGAGGACATTTCCTTTTGTTTGTTTCGATCCGCAAATGTGTAGTCAATCCGTGAAATCACATCGGCGCCGTATTTGCTCTGCGGATTCAATAAAGATGCAATAGATAGCATTTCTTTGCTGTTAATATCATATAAATAAGCGGCAAGTGTTGTTGTTCCGATGTCTACTGCAATTCCATAAAGGATACTTGACGTATCGCCGCTTTCAACACCTGTAATTTCATCCATAACTTTTATTGCTGTAACCTGATATCCGTCGTTTCGTATTAAATCCGGAAGCCTTTGAAGAATTTCAAGCGGCAAGCTTTTATCAGCACAATTATAGTAATGGCTGTCTTTGTTATTCATTGAGTTATTCGCGGTACCATACGCTGTTTGGGAAAGCCGCTTATCGTCAGGCAACTGGTCATTTATCGACGGAGCGGGAAGCGTATAAAACTCTTTTGTGACTGTTGGTATTCCGGATATTTGTGTTATTTCCGCTGAAGTTAGTATAGATGCTTTGCCTGAGGTATCTGGGAGAGTCACTTCGATATCGTCGTTTACCCGGATCATGCATGATAAATGAATGCCTTTTCTCATCTCTTCTATTGAAAGGATCTTTTTTTCCTGGTCGGTGTAAAAGTCTATCCCGCGTTTTACTAAAACACGGCATTTTCCGCAAGTGCCTTTACCATTGCATGGTGACGGCGGGAAATTTCCGGTTATACGAAGTGCTTCCAATAATGTAATATTACCTAACACATCTTTTTCTATTGTTTGCCCGTTTTTATGGACAATAATTCGAGGCATTGTTACCACTCGTTTCTTTAAAGCAAAATATGTATACATTTCTTTGTTACTTTAATTATACAAGATGCTGTCAAGAATGAACAGCACAAGCTCTTCCCGGTGTATTCCCACGGATACTTGGAAGAACTATTGTACAATAGTTCAGATAGTAAAGTTCGTACATTATTCCCGCGGGTCCTGCTTCGGGTGTTTCGTTTACTTGGTTGACAAAGCACATACCGAATGTCAGGCGGAAGCTTGTTTTTGAGCCTCGT
>JAAYBO010000369.1 GCA_012730095.1 Clostridiaceae bacterium | reverse complement strand
CCTGATAGCAGCAGGGCGCTGGAGTATGCCGCCCTGCGTAACCGAAAACACCCGGACCACCCGCTGTTTATATGACATTATTCCCGCGGGTCCTGTTCCGGGTGTTTCGTTTACTTGCGCGACAAAGCACATACCGGTTAACACACTTTAGGTTCTGTATATTTTCGCATGGAGGTCTCCATATCCCGGGCCGCTCATAACCTGCTCCACATTTGCCTGATAGCAGCAGGGCGCTGGAGTATGCCGCCCTGCGTAACCGAAAACACCCGGACCACCCGCTGTTTATATGACATTATTCCCGCGGGTCCTGCTCCGTGGGTTAAGACATTGCTATCGCGTTCCGGCAGGTACGCGACTTTGCTTCAGGTGTTTTGTCAGTAAAATGTATAAATAGCAGCAGAATAAAAATAGTAGTAGCAAAAAATACTACTTTTCTATTGATATAGTTTTTTCCTGGTGTTATAATTAAGAAAATAAAAAAACACCTGCTGTGTTGAAGTTGCTATGTAACTTCTTCCGCAGTTTTGGTCAAAGTAATATGGGACGGTGAAAAAATGATTGAAAATATTAAGGTTAATGCGTCAGAGAATATGGAAATAGGAGGATGCGATACTGTTGAGCTTGTAAGCGAATATGGAACTCCGCTCTATGTTTTAGATGAAATGGCTATCCGTGAAAATTGCAGGATATATAAAAACGCAATTGACAGGTATTATGACGGAAACGGGCTCGTACTGTATGCAAGCAAAGCTTTATCCACTCTTGCGATATGCAGGATTATGCACCAGGAAGGTCTGGGGCTCGATGTAGTGTCCGGCGGTGAATTGTATACCGCCGCAAAGGCTGGTTTTCCAATGGAAAAGGTTTATTTTCACGGAAATAATAAAACCTCCGAAGAAATTGAGATGGGGGTTGACTATAATGTTGGCCGTTTTGTTGTCGACAATTATACGGAACTACAGAGTTTAAACGAAATAGCAGGCAGGAAAAATAAGAAAGTGAGAATATCATTCCGTATTAAACCGGGTATAGATGCCCATACACATGAGTTCATCCGTACCGGTCAAATAGATTCTAAGTTCGGAGTAGCACTTGAAAACGGTGAAGCTCATGAAATAATTTCATTAGCGAAAGATATGGACAACGTCGAGGTCGTCGGAGTTCACTGCCATATTGGCTCACAGATATTTGAAATTGAGCCTTTTGAACATACTGCTGAAACAATGCTGAATTTTATTGCCGATATCAGGGATAAATACGGCATACGCATAACCGAACTTAATTTGGGAGGCGGTTTTGGAATCCGCTATACAAGCAACGATGACCCCGCTGAATATGATTGTTATATTGAATCGGTTTCAAAGGTGGTAAAACGCATATGCAGCGAAAAAGGATTAGGGAAAATGTATATGCTGATAGAACCCGGCCGTTCCATTGTCGCTCCCGCAGGCATCACACTATACCGTATCGGCGCTGTGAAAGAGATAAAAGGGATAAGAAAATATGTTTCTGTTGACGGAGGGATGGGTGACAATCCCAGGTATGCGCTGTATGAATCGGAATATACGGCATTGCTCGCGAACAAGCCTTGTGCTCCGCGCACGGAAACCGTCACTTTGGCCGGAAAGTATTGTGAATCGGGTGATCTTATTGCAAAAGACATTTCATTTCCAAAAGCGGATGTAGGAGATATAGTAGCGGTTCTGGCGACCGGAGCGTATAACTATTCGATGGCAATGAACTATAATAGAATCGGAAAACCGCCGGTAGTGCTCGTCAAGGACGGGAAAGCGCGGTTGATTGTAAAACGCGAGGACTATAACGATCTCATCCGCAACGATATCATTCCGGAAGATTTATAACCGGGCCAAAGTCCGCCGCCTCTTACAGGAGGCGGATACCTTTAAAATACGGTCAACAATATTTTTATGGGGAGCCGAAAGGCTCCCTCTGTTTGTAAACTAAGATGCTGTTGTTAAAATATTGTGGAAAATCTATTGAGCAATAGTTCTTTTATGACAATAATGCGTGCAGACGTTGACATATAAGATTTAAACTAATATCATTAATAAAGAATTGTAATGCATGGAGGGTGTAATTTGGCTAAACCTGTTGTTGCAGTCGTTGGCAAACCCAATGTTGGCAAATCGACATTCTTTAATTATATAACAGGCCGGCGGATTTCAATTGTTGAAGATACTCCGGGTGTGACACGTGACAGGATTTACGCCGAGGGAGAGTGGAGAGGACGGGAGTTTGTACTCATAGATACCGGCGGCATAGAACCGTTTACAGGAGATTATATTAAACAACAGATGATTCGCCAGGCTGAATTGGCAATTGAGACGGCTGATGTAATTATATTTATGGTTGACGTAAAAGAGGGTTTGACCTCAGCGGATGAAGATGTTGCCATTATGCTTAGAAAATCCCAAAAGCCGGTCGTGGTTGCTGTAAATAAGGTTGATAATGTCGGCGATATTCCGCCTGAAGTATATGAGTTTTATAACCTTGGTATAGGTGAGGTATATACAATATCGTCAATACACGCACTTGGGCTCGGAGAGCTTCTGGATGCGGTTTACGAGCACTTTCCTGCAGACACCGGCGAAAATGAAAGCGAAGACTATATCAAAGTAGCTGTAATAGGCAAACCGAATGTTGGCAAGTCTTCATTAATAAATAGTGTGTTAGGGGAAGAACGAGTTATAGTAAGCGATATACCCGGCACGACACGGGATGCGATAGATACACCCGTTGAACGCGAAGGAAAGAAATATACTTTTATAGACACTGCCGGAATACGCAGAAAAAGCAAAATCGAAGAAAACATCGAGCGGTACAGTGTTATCCGCTCGTGGACCGCAGTAGACAGGGCTGATGTATGCATTGTTATGATTGACGCGCAGGATGGAGTGACGGAGCAGGACACAAAAATAGCCGGTTACGCGCATGAGCAAGGCAAAGCTTGTATAATAGCGGTTAACAAATGGGATATAATCAAGAAAGAAACAGGTATGCTTGAGAGTTATCAAAAAACGGTTATTAGTAAGCTTGAGTTTATGAGTTATGCGCCGGTAACGTTTATTTCTGCAAAAACCGGCAGGCGTGTGGACCGCCTTTTTGACTTAATTGATCATGTTTATGATCAGGCATCGCTTCGTGTTTCAACAGGGGTTTTGAATGATGTTCTGAATGAAGCGATTGCGATGGTCCAGCCTCCTTCAGACAAGGGCAGAAGGCTGAAAATTCGCTATATGACTCAAACAGGTGTCAGACCTCCGACATTCGTATTGTTTGTAAATGATATGACGTTAATGCATTTCTCCTATGAAAGGTATCTTGTGAACACATTAAGGTCAAATTTCGGGTTTGAGGGTACACCCATCCGGTTTATATTAAAGGAAAAGAACATTGAAGCGTAAATTGCTGTAAGGGTTGTGAACGATATGGTAATAGTGGTGTTATATGTCGTTTTATCCGTTGTAATTGGATATTTGCTTGGAAGTATTAATGCATCCGTTGTAATCGGGAAAACTTTCTATGGTAAGGATATACGCGAATACGGAAGCGGTAACGCAGGAGCGACAAATACTCTGAGAACATTTGGAAAGCCTGCGGCTGCAGCCGTTTTTATCGTTGATTTTCTTAAAGGGATTGCAGCCTGTTTTATTGGACAGTTATTGGTTGGATACATAGATAATCTTGGCTGGGCAGGTATTTACCTGGCCGGGTTTGCAGCTGTTATAGGCCATAATTGGCCGGTTTTTTTCGGTTTCAGAGGCGGTAAGGGGGTTTTAACATCGTTTGCTGTTATCCTGTATATTAGCCCGGTTCCTGCGCTTATATGCCTAACTGTTTTTATTGTTATTGTCGTTTTAACAAGGTATGTCTCACTTGGTTCAATTATTGGGGCGATTGTTTGGCCGGTCGTTTCATTGTTTTTTAAATTACCCGCATTGTTGATTGCGATTGCCGTACTTATGTCATTTTTAATTGTGCTGCGGCACAAGGGTAATATAAAACGTCTATTTGACGGGACAGAAAAAAAATTGAGTTTTAAAAATAAAAAATGATATAATGGGAGAAATGAATGCTTAATATTGCTATTTTAGGCGCGGGCAGCTGGGGAACGGCTTTGTCAATTCTATTAGCCAAAAACAATCATAAAGTTTCGGTCTGGTCTGCGTTCGATGCGGAAGCATGGATGCTAACGGAAAACAGAGAGCATATTGAAAAGCTCCCGGGTTTTATTGTTCCTGATAATGTTTGCTTTACGACCGATTTATATGAATGTGTTTGTGATGCGGAATTAATAGT
>JAAYBO010000368.1 GCA_012730095.1 Clostridiaceae bacterium | reverse complement strand
TTGAGAAAGGCCAGATAGCTTCCTCAATTGTATTTAAGGGATTGTCGGTTAAAGTTGAGGAGCTGTTTAGTGATTTAATATGAAATCCCTAACTTCTTTTTTCAGCATTATAGCCTTCCTCTCGTTAGAAAGGGGCTCAGGTACTGTATTTTTGTTTCATTCTTTCAATTTCCCATGTGATTTCAAACTTTAATTCGGTTGGCTCTATAACTTCCGCATCCGCCCCGAACTTAAGCACCCACTGTAAAATATCCGGTGTATAGGTCGTTTTCTTTTCAAAAAAAATTTTACCATTGTCAAGATCGGTAATGTTGTCGGCCTTATATGCTTCATACTCTTTTATATATCTTGCAGCCTGCCCTTCAAAAATAATTTTAAGCGTTATTTGTTCATCGCCAATCATTTTTTCAAATCGGTTCCTGTTATATTCTTCATAGAAATTATCAGGACGTTTAAAGGTTTCATTCAGTATTTCAAGCTGTTTCATGCGTGATATGCGGAAATCGCGTATATCTTCGCGTAAATGGCAAAAGCAAATCAAATGATAGCAGCCTTCCCTGATCTCAAGATAATAGGGATCGATTTTACGCCTGGTCATTTCATTGCTGTCAAACGAAAAATATTCAATTTTGAGTCTCAGGTTCTTTTCTATCGCTTCCCTGATAATTTGAATATAGTCTTCGTTAATGGATTTTTCAAGCGCAACCTCTGATGGATTCACTTTCATAAGATCAGAAATAGAGTCTATATAGTTCCGGGTAATCGTCGGAACCTTTTGAAGCACATTTTCAAGCATTTCCCGGGCGGTTTTGCCTACATCCAATACCGCATAGGGTTTAAGAATCTCCTTAAGAAAATATATTGAAATTAGTTCAGGCAGTGTAAACGTTATATTTTTTACATTATACTTATCCGCTTTATAACGAATTTCCCCCGCTTCATTTTTGTCTTCGTACACGAAAAAGCGCCTCGATATATCGTCAATATCGCGCTCAATGGTTTTTCTGCTTACATCAATCCCAAGTTTTTTCAGGTTATTATGGATCTCAGAAATAGTGTAACCTGTTTTGCTTTCAGATAGAACCGAGAGAATATGTATTTGTCTTTCCACTTGCCTCACATCAGACATAAATACCACCCAGTGACTATATCGGGATATTATGTAGGTTGTTTAAGAATATGTTATTAAGCAACTTAAACAACAAAAAATATGTGATATTATGTCTATAATCTTCATAGTCTGACGTATATATTCATATGTAACAAGATTCATATGTTTACGATAACCGAGCCTGTACCTGTGAAATAGAGTTCGCCGCCTGCAACCTTTTCTTTCGTAATTTTCTCCCAAATCAGGCAGTAGAGCTTTATTTGTTTTGAATAGTGGTTTATTAGGAGGTTTAGGTCTTCTTCCGTTTCAAAATAATTTGTTTTATAGTCGATTATCGACCAGGCGCCGTTTTCCTTAATGGCCAAATCTATTTTTCCCTGCAGGATAACGGGCAGCGGATTTTTCATGCCCAATAACCCGCATATCGGATCGTCAGTGTCCAGTTTTATCGAAAAAGGGACTTCGGCAAGTTTCATTTCGGCGTTTTGTATTCTTGAATACAGCTCGTTTTCCTTAAACTTAGAAATTAATTCTTCCGCCTTTTTTTCGTACTTAGGCTCGTTAAATCCGTACTGCTGTAAAATCATCGTTTTACAAGCATTATACGTTGTTTCATCCCTTACCAGGCTTTCAATTATTTCATGAATCGCGCTTCCCCATTCGGGCCCAAGGCCGCCTTTCACGGTATGAAGCGGTTCCTCGCTTATAATGTCCGATACCGACAATTCGATATATGTCGGATGCGCGGATTCTGAAATTAAACAGTTTATTTCACTTTTAAAACCTTGAAGGTCCTGTTTATTTATTAATACGGGCGTTTCACGCCGCTCTTTCTGCGGGGGCATGATTTCAGGAATCCGATATGTACTATTTTCCGGGTCAATAAAACCGAGCAGCGGTTCCCACGGATTTTTCGCATTGGATTTCTCACTGCTTGAAATAAACAACAGGTTCTTCGCTCTCGTTGCCGCTACATACAAAAGACGCGTTTCTTCGGCATTCTTGTATTCTTTTTCTTCAAGTTCGTAATTATCCCAGTTTAATGGCCTACCTATCACTTTTGACGAAAATTCTCCGGTTTGCTTTTTTATAACAAAATAGCCCTCGGATTTTGATTCAGTTCTTTTTATATATTGATCGGGAGGAATATCAGGCCTTTTACAGGGATGGGCAAGAAATACGACAGGAGCCTCAAGCCCTTTTGCCTTATGAAGGTTCATAATCCTTACCGCGTCCTGCTCTTCGCCCGTAATATCGAGTTCTTCTTCCAAATCCGCGTCAAATATCGCATCAAGAATTTCGATTAATGAATTAAAGCCGCTGAAGT
>JAAYBO010000049.1 GCA_012730095.1 Clostridiaceae bacterium | reverse complement strand
TTGTAATTCCGCTGGCGCTTTTTCAGTATTATCCGCTGCTGTATTTGCTGGACAGGGAAAAGAGCATGTTTTACATGTTTACACCAATAATCGGCCTGCTGTTTATAATACCAAGCTATACCTTCTTCCGTATTGGACTGCGGAGGTATAAATCAACGGGATCATGAAGACTAATTATTTTCGTAATTTATTGATGAAAATTTAGAGTTTATCTTGTTAATGATATTGATCGCGAGCCAGTATTTATAAACTGATTTATGCTGGGTTGTGAATTTGAAGCGGTAAAGGGTGCTATTATAATAAAACTCAAACTTATTGTTGTTTTGAATATTCATTCCTGACATTTCATTAATGGGGAAAGTATATGTACTTGTCTTTTCGGATGAAAGAATAAGCCTGTCAAAAAACAATTCCACCTTACCAAGTTTTTTGTATTGTCTTAATTTTCCTCTGCGTTTTCCGGTAAAGATCTTCACGCCCGTATCTGAAAATAGAGGTATTTGTCCCGACATATACTCATTTTTTGAGAACAGATCATATAAATAGGTGTTCTGCCAATCGCTCCATGTTTGGGGTGAGAGAAAAAATGGTTCGTACTCGGTTTCAAAATAACCGTATTCATTATACCTGACCGTGTAATTACAGTTATTGCATGTAAAAAAATCTCCGTGGCTGTGTAAGGAACACAGGGATTTGCAACGCGGACAAACAACAAGAAACAAGTCAAGGTACTCTGCAAGGTTTTTCCCTTTAAAAGGTACCATGTTTTTTTCCTGCCAATCATATTCATTCATGCGTATTCCATCAATTATCTTTTGGTATATATCATCGACAGACAACCTATTTATGTCCTCGGGAGTAAAAAGCACACTGTATTCCATATTTATAACACCGGTTCTTGAACTTCTTGCCCATCTTGGCCTTGTAAGGCCCGCTCCTTTCATCAGTGTGTTTATGACAGGCACTTTGAGGTTCTTGATTAATTTCGCAGTCGAATAAAAAACCGGTACATTTTTCAAATCCCAGTTTCGTGCTCCTTCAGGGTACACTCCGATGACACCGTTGTTTCTTATTATGCTTAAAATAGCGCGAATGGTTCCGGAGTCAGCCATTTGTTTTGACTTTGGTATTCCGCCGACAAGCTTTAATACCTGCCTGAGCCAAAAGTGTCTGAAATGAGAGTCGGAAATTACAAAGTAAATAGGTTCCTTAATGCCCAGTGACATTAAAAAAGGATCCCAAGCTCCGATATGATTACCGATAACAATATATGGAGGTTTGATATTAGCAATTTTCTCGTTATATATCTTTACTTTGAAACGAAGCGTTAAATACTTTCCGAATGTGATTTTAAGCAGCTTATTGAACAATTTACTGTGCCTGTATTTTTTTGTTTCCATTTCTCCCCCCGCGAATTCTTAATCTATGCCCAAAATTCCATTTTATTTTATCAAACCATTATGTCAATGTAAATGGATTGTTACAGCATATTGTTTTAAAGGCCGATCAGGGTTATAATTCAAAGAGGAAATAACGGGGAGGTTTTTATTATGCCTATTATTGATATGCCGCTTAATGAACTAAAAGCGTATAACGGGATAAACCCGAAGCCTGAGGATTTTGAACAATACTGGGAAAGGGCATTGGATGAAATGTACAGCACCGACCCGCGTGCGGAGCTTATTCCCGCGAGTTTTGAAAGCAATGCTGCCGAATGTTTTGATCTTTATTTTACCGGTGTTAAAGGTGCGAGGATCCATGCAAAATTATTAAAACCAAAGAAAGAAAAAAATAAATATCCTGCAATTCTGCAGTTTCACGGATACTCCGGTAACAGCGGAGACTGGCAGAGCAAGCTTGGATATGCCGCATCCGGCTTTGTTGTTGCGGCAATGGATTGCCGCGGGCAGGGAGGCTTGTCCGAGGACAAGGGAGGAGTATTTGGAAATACATTGCATGGCCATATTATACGGGGTCTTGACGACCCGGAGCCGGACAATCTTCTTTTCAGGCAGATCTTTTTGGATACTGCCATGCTTGCAAGGGTTATTAGAGATATGCCATTCGTTGACGGCGAAAGAATAGGGGCAATGGGCGGTTCTCAGGGCGGTGGATTAACTCTTGCGTGTGCTTCGCTGGTCCCACAAATAAAAAAGGCGGCGCCGGTATATCCGTTTCTAAGTGATTATAAAAGAGTATGGGAAATGGATCTGGCAAAAGACGCGTATATTGAATTGGTAGAGTATTTTAGAAGGTTTGACCCGACACATCAAAGAGAAGATGAAGTGTTTAAAAAGCTTGGATATATTGACGTACAAAACCTGACCAACCGTATTAAAGGTGATGTTTTAATGGCTACGGGACTGATGGATACGATATGTCCGCCTTCAACGCAGTTTGCGGCCTATAACAAAATTAATTCCAGGAAAGAAGTTATTATATACCCTGATTTCGGACATGAATGGCTGCCTGATATTGATGATATCGTATATCGGTTTATGTGTGAGTTATTGTAAAGCTTAGAAATTACAGTTGGAGGATTACTAATGAGAACGGTAATTAAACTTGTCGCAATGGCAAAGAAATATTGGAAATACATGATTATCGGAATGATTGCAATAATTGTGTTAACCTGCTGCCAGCTTACAGCACCGATGATTGTCAGGGAACTGACAAGCCTGATTCGGAACAGGGATCCTGATCTTGGCCAAAAGGCTTTACGGCTTGCGATATTTTTGGCGGTGATATATCTTGTGCAAGCGGGATGCACTTTTTTACGTTCTTACATAACACATTACGCCGCATGGAATTTTGTATCCGATATGAGGGTTCGGATATATAACCATCTTCAGAAGCTATCGCTTCGTTACTACCATGATAAGCAAACAGGCCAGATTATGTCCAGGGCGTCAAACGATGTTCAACTGATTGAACTTCTGATAGCCCATGCAGTTCCCGATTTAATTGTTAACGTTCTTATTCTTTTGGGTGTAACTGTGCTGCTTTTCTCGATTAATGTCGTGCTTGCCCTGTTAAGCCTGGTAACGGTACCTTTTTTAATATTTGCTATTACAGTATTTGCAAAAAAAATCCAGCCCCAGTTCAGGACATCACAGCAAAGGCTGGCCGAATTTAATGCGACGCTTCACGACAACCTGTCCGGAATAAAAGAAATTCAGGCTTTTAACCAGCATGAAAGAGAAAAATGCCGGATATGGAAATCGTCAAAAGCCCATGTAAATCAGGTTTTAAGAGCATTAAGATTAAGCGCGATATACCACCCAACGATTGAGTTTTTCAATCATATGGGAACGGTTCTTGTAATAGGGTTTGGCGGATATCTTGCTTCATTAAACAGAGTTCCTCTTCCTGATATAATAGCCTTTATTCTGCTTCTAAACATGTTTTATCAGCCAATAAGTACCCTTGGAAGGGTAAATGAAGATCTGCAGAACGCGTTGGCCGGTGCGTCACGAGTGTTTGAGGTTCTTGATACCGAACCCGATGTAAAGGAAAAAAGCGGTGCTATAAATGTCGGAAGGCTTTCAGGAAGAATAGACTTGGAGAATGTCTCTTTCAATTACATATCGCATCATGATGTATTAAAGGATATAAGCCTTTCGATTAAACCGGGAGAACTGGTGGCGATTGTAGGACCGACAGGCGTCGGCAAAACAACGCTGATTAGCTTATTGGCACGGTTTTATGATCCCGATGATGGGAAGATCATGTTCGACGGTATTGATATAAAGGATATAACTTTATCTTCACTGCGCGAGAATATTAGTATAGTACTGCAGGACGTATTCCTTTTTAATGGCACGGTAGCTGAAAATATTTCATATGGTGTAAAAAACGCCGGGATGGATGATATAGTAAAAGCTGCAAAAATTGCAAATGCGCATGAATTTATTTGTGAAATGGAGGACGGTTATGATACCGTAATCGGCGAAAGAGGAATAAAATTATCAGGCGGACAGAAACAGCGGCTTTCCATTGCACGGGCTGTCTTAAGAGATACTCCCATATTAATCCTTGACGAAGCCACAGCTTCTGTTGATATGAAAACAGAGAAACTTATTCATAAGGCAATAGACAGTGTTATTCAAAACCGAACTACAATAATGATTGCTCATCGCCTTTCTTCAATACGCAAAGCGGATAATATAATCGTACTCGATGAGGGGAAAATTGCAGAGATTGGAACGCATGACGAATTAATGAAAACCGGCGGGATATACAAAAGACTTTGTGAGATTCAAATGCACGGCTGATTATACATAAATTGAAATCAAATTCTAATCAAACTCTAATTGTTTTAAAACGGAGGATTAATATTTGATATGTACAATGCCAGTGTAAAGTTAAATGATTGAAAAATATTCGGAGGTGCAATCATGATTACATTGGAACAGGTAGATCAATTAAGAAAAAGGACCAACTGCAGTTATGAAGAAGCAAAGGTTTTGCTTGAAAAGCATAACGGCAATGTTTTGGACGCAATTGTTGAGTTTGAAAAAAGCAAAGGCAAAAGAAGCTTCGGTTATGACGATAAATCATGGAAGAAGCAGAGCGGGGATTTCTTTAAAAGTATTTGGGAGATGATCCAGAAAGGTTTTGAAAATAATGTGGTAATTGAGGATAGAAACGGTATTTTAATAAATTTACCCGTTAATATTATGATTCTTCTCATTATTATAATACCTCCGGTTACTATTCCGATTTTGCTTCTTCTTATGGTTCTTGGCTATAAAATAAGCATCAGGAAACAAAAAGGTGAAGAGATAGATCTTACTTCGATGATGCATGATATGGCTGGTAAGTTTAAAGGAAATAACCACTGCGAGCATCATAACGGGTGCAGTGACGAGAGTGTTGTGAGTGAAGAAGACAATGATGATTATAATCATCTGACCATTGAGTAAGCCTTTGTTTTATTATGACAAACAAAACACATGAATGTTATTCATATGCCAAGTGATATGTAATCGCCTGCAAATCCTCCTGCAGTAAACAAAGGAGGATTTCACGCTTTAAAAAGCCGATGCCGGCTGCCCTTGATTTAACCAAGTGAAAATCATACGATTTTAAAAATTCATGATATAATAACCTCACCCGTTACCGAAATCATAGATTTCGAACGGGTGCCCGAGAACATTGTATCATGAATTTATACAGCCGATGCCGGCTGTCCTCGGTTTCACCAAGTGAAAATCAT
>JAAYBO010000367.1 GCA_012730095.1 Clostridiaceae bacterium | reverse complement strand
GGGCATCAAACAAGAAGATGGAATCCCAAAATGGCTGAATACATCTTCACCGAAAGAAACGGTATCTATATTATCGATCTGCAAAAAACAGTAAGAAAAATGGAGGAAGCATATTACTTCATCCGTGATACTGTTATGGATGGCGGGGATATTTTATTTGTAGGCACAAAAAAACAGGCTCAGGACGCTATTAAGCAGGAAGCCGAACGCTGTGCCATGTATTACGTCAATAATCGCTGGCTTGGCGGAATGATGACGAACTTTAAAACAATTCGCAAACGTATTGAAAGACTTAATGAACTTCAGAAAATGCAAGATGACGGGATATTTGATGTCTTGCCAAAGAAAGAAGTAATCAAGCTAAAGCTTGAAATGGAAAAGCTTGAAAAAAACCTTGGCGGAATCCGCGAGATGAAAAAACAACCCGCGGCATTGTTTGTTGTTGATCCGAAAAAAGAAAGAATAGCAATTCTGGAAGCAAAAAAATTAGGTATTCCTATAGTCGCAATTGTTGATACTAATTGTGATCCTGACGAAGTTGATTATGTAATTCCAGGCAATGACGACGCTATACGCGCGGTTAAGCTTATTGCTTCCAAAATGGCGGATGCGATTATTGAGGCAAGACAGGGTGAACAGTTTGAAGCTGCACCGGAAGAAGATGAAAAGGAAAATAAAGAGGAAATTTCAGAAGAAATTTCGTTGGATGATATTACACTGGATGAAGAACTCATCGGCGAAGACGAAGAAGAAGAAGAAGAACAGTTGCATGAACAGGAGGATAAATGATGGAAATTACTGCTGGAATGGTTAAAGAACTGCGTGAAATGACCGGGAGCGGAATGATGGATTGTAAAAGAGCCCTTGTCGAAAGTAACGGGAACATCGATAAAGCCGTTGAGTATCTTAGAGAAAAGGGTCTTGCCGCGGCGGCGAAAAAAGCCGGAAGGATCGCAGCCGAAGGAGTAGTTGATTCATATATTCACGGCGGCGGAAGGATTGGAGTTCTGGTCGAAGTAAATATTGAAACGGATTTCGCGGCCAAAAATGCGGAGTTCCGCACTCTTGTAAAAGATATTGCTATGCAGGTTGCTGCCAGTAACCCGCTGTATGTTGCAAGGGAAGACATTCCTCAAGAGGTTATTGAAAAAGAAAAGGAAATCCTTAAAGCCCAGGCGATTAATGAAGGAAAACCTGAAAATATTGCAGAAAAAATGGTTGCAGGCCGCATAGAAAAATATTATAAGCAGGTATGCCTTCTTGAACAGCCTTTTATTAAAGATACCGATAAAACGGTACTGGACGTAATTAACGAAAAGATTGCCACAATCGGTGAAAAAATAAGTGTTCGCCGTTTTACACGTTATGAAATGGGCGAGGGTCTGAAAAAAAGGGAAGAAGATTTCGCTGAAGAAGTTATGAAACAGGTAAACAAATGATTTAGTCAATAAAGGGTATATTATCATAATATACCCTTTATTTAAAATACTTAAAAGCACAGCCGGAAAACGGATTAAACCGGATCATGCAATGACTTCACAGGGGGTTGGAAGCATTTTATGAAGCTAAAGTATAAGCGCATCATGTTAAAAATCAGCGGAGAAGCTCTTTCAGCGGAAAACGGGTTTGGAATTGATCAGGGGATACTTGGAAGCATTTGTGAATCAGTTAAAGAAGCTTCGGACATGGGAGTTGAAATTGCTATTGTAGTCGGCGGCGGGAATTTCTGGCGCGGCAGATCCGGAATAGGCATGGATAGAACCACGGCGGATCATATGGGGATGCTTGCAACGGTAATAAATGCGTTGGCTTTGCAGGATGCTCTTGAATCTAAAGGAGTGCCTACCAGAGTTCAGACAGCTATTGATATGAGAAGAATTGCGGAACCGTATATTAGAGGACGTGCGGTAAGACATCTTGAAAAAAAGCGTGTTGTCATATTTGCATGCGGAACGGGAAATCCATTTTTTACAACAGACACCGCCGCAGCATTAAGAGCTGCGGAGATTGACGCGGATGCGATTTTGCTTGCTAAAAACGTTGATGCGGTTTACGATTCCGATCCCAAGATAAACAATAATGCAAAAAAGTTTGAAAAGATATCCTATCTGGAAATGATCAACCGCCAGTTAGGGGTTATGGATTCCACAGCTTCAACACTATGTATGGATAATGATCTCCCTGTTATTGTGTTCAGTATCAGGGAACCTGAAAACATAATAAAAGTACTGACAGGACAAAACATCGGAACATATATTGCCAAGGAGGTATAGCTATGGACAATTCTTACAGTAATGTGACCGAGAAAATGGACAAAACAATTTCTGTTTTAAAGGAAGAACTTGCTAATATTCGCGCTGGGCGTGCAAATCCACGTCTTTTGGATAAGATTACAATTGATTACTATGGTACGCCGACACCAATCAACCAGCTTGCAAACATAAGCATACCGGAAGCAAGGCAGATTGTTATTCAGCCATGGGATGCGAAAATCCTTTCCACTGTTGAAAAAGCAATATTGGCGTCAAACATTGGATTAACACCGAATAATGACGGTAAGCTTATAAGGCTGATTTTCCCTACTTTAACCGAAGAACGACGGATTGAGCTTACAAAGCAGGTAAAGAAAAATGGAGAAAACGCGAAAATCGCTATAAGGCAGGTTAGAAGAGAAGCGATTGAGCTTTACAAAAAGATGAAGAAGAACAGTGAAATTACGGAAGACGATTTAATCAATACCGAAAAGGATATCCAGAAAATTACCGACGGTTACATAGAAGACATTGATAAAATAGTAACCGCGAAAATTGATGAAATAATGGAAGTATAAAATGAATACTGATATATTTACCGGTATGTACCTGCTGGAAGCTAAAGAAGCTCTGCATAACGAGGGCGTAACCAACTACAGGATTGTTGTTACGGCTCCTCCAAGACAAACCGACAGAGAGCCTGATGATTACGATCGGGTAATATCGGTTGATTTAAAAGCAGATCCGCCGCAGGTTTTGGTATGCAAAACATAGCTGCCATATCCGCTGTGTGCTATTTTAGCCGTGCTGGTCACCTTATAGGATTAAATTTGTTAATAATGACGGCAGAAGGTATTTAAGCTTTCTGCCGTTTCAGATCCTTCATACTTTTTATTATATTTTGCCTCTCAAATATGGAACATAAATGTAAATTAAATCTATTTCCCACTAATGTATTCAGTTCGGGAAATAATAAAAAATAATATTATTGCATCTAAAACTTTTTATGCAAGAAAAAAGGCTTTTTATACAATTCTTTTTTTCATTTTTCCCATTCAAACAAAAAAAAGTACGTTTCACGCAAACAATATTATATATATTGGAAAATATAGTAAATATATGTATTTGTCAATATTTACAATATGTAATAAAATGTTAAAAAATATCAGGATTTAATTCTTCTTAATACTATTACGTGGTTTTTTTGGAGACACGACATGATAGGAAAAATGATAAATGGAAAATACCGCATTATCGAAAGCCTTGGGTCCGGCGGCTCGGGAAAAGTATATAAAGCTGTACATATTAATTTGAATTCATATTGGGCTTTAAAGTTTATTCCTTCAAGCGAAGGGTTTGCTGAAAATGAGCTGGAAATCCTGAAAAATTTAAATCACCCTGTCTTTCCTCTGCTCGTCGACTGTATACGTGAAGCTGATGATACGATACTTGT
>JAAYBO010000048.1 GCA_012730095.1 Clostridiaceae bacterium | reverse complement strand
AGGTCCATCTTTTGAAACTCCGGCTGAGATTAAAGCGCTTCGGGCTTTTGGAGCGGATGCGGTAGGTATGTCAACTGTACCTGAGGCCATTGCGGCCAGACACATGGGAATGAAAATATTGGGGATTTCCTGCATAACCAATATGGCTGCGGGAGTGACAGATAAGCCATTAACTCATGAAGAAGTGATTGAAACAGGGAAGATGGTTGAAAAAAAGTTTGAAACGCTTATCATGGAAATAATAAAGAATTGGCCATAATATGCTTTAGACTGAAAATAAATAAACAATAACTGAATATGATTGCTTATATCCTTGAAATCCAAAATTCAGAGTGATATAATTCAGGAAAGAATAACTAAAGGCTAAAAATATAAAACTGGAGAAAAAAATGGATAGTGTAATACGCGACAAAAGCCTTGCTCCGTCAGGCAGACAGAAAATTGAATGGGTAAAAAGGAACATGCCGATATTAAGGAAAATAGAGGATGAATTTAAACAAAAGAGCCCATTCGATGGTATAAAGATATCTATGTCTATTCATCTTGAAGCGAAAACAGCATATCTTGCAAAGGTACTTGCTTCAGGTGGTGCAAAAGTTTCAGTCACAGGAAGCAATCCGTTGTCAACACAGGATGATGTGGCGGCTGCGCTGGCTGCCGAAGGTATTAATGTTTATTCCTGGTACGGCGCAACGGAATCAGAATACAATAATCACATCGATCTTACATTGGAACATGGCCCTAACATTGTTATCGATGATGGGGGAGATCTGGTAAATTCCCTTCATACACGAAAAAGAAACCTTTTACCCGGAGTTTACGGTGGATGCGAAGAGACCACAACAGGAATAATGCGTCTTAGGTCAATGGAAAAAGAAGGTGTTCTTGAGATACCGATGATGGCAGTCAACAACGCGATGTGCAAACACCTCTTTGACAACAGGTATGGTACCGGTCAGTCGGTTTGGGATGGAATAAACAGAACGACAAACCTTATAGTGGCCGGAAAAACCGTAGTGACAGCCGGATATGGGTGGTGCGGAAAAGGCGTTGCTATGAGGGCAAAGGGCCTTGGTGCGAAGGTTATAGTAACCGAGGTTGATCCCGTGAAGGCAATTGAGGCGGTTATGGATGGTTTCACAGTAATGACGATGGACGAAGCTTGCGAAATTGGTGATATATTTGTTACGGTAACCGGCTGTGAAAAAGTGATTGTGAAAAGACACTTCAACAGGATGAAAGACGGGGCTGTATTGTGCAACGCGGGACATTTCAATGTTGAAATCTGGCTTCCTGATCTGGAGGAGATTTCAAAGGAGATAACCCAGTCCAGAAAGAATATCTGCTGTTATACCCTCGAAGACGGCCGCAATCTTTATGTGCTTGGGGAAGGAAGACTGGTAAACCTTGCATGCGGTGACGGACATCCCGCCGAGATAATGGATATGAGTTTTGCGGTACAGGCATATGCAAGTGTTTATATTCTTGAAAACCGAAATTCTTTACGTCCTGGAGTATTTGAAATTCCAGAACAGATAGACATGAAAATAGCGGATATGAAGCTTGAAAGCCTTGGCATAAAGATCGACAAGCTTACTGATGAACAGAAGCGTTATATAAATGGTTGGAACTTATAATAACTTGCGCGTAATACATTTTAAACGCCTATTGAAATCAATGCCTGGAGGACAAATATGGAAAAGGAAATACTTAATATGGAGGAAGCGGCTAATCTTTTCGGAGTTAGTATAAAGACATTTATCAAGCTGCTGAAGGAAGAAAATGTTCCTGCAAGAAAAATAGGCAGAGAATGGCGTTTTTCAAAAAGTGCGCTTATCGACTGGCTGTCACACGGCAATTCAAAAGATTATTCTTCAAGTGAACAGGACACCCGTCAGTATTTTGAACAGGTTGCCGGAAAATGGGAAGAAATCAGCGGCCAATACTATGATAGTTCAATCATCAATAAAATAATTGACTCAGACATTCTGAAAGAAAACATGACGGTTCTTGATTATGGTGCTGGCGACGGCTTTATTTCCAGAGGAATTGCGTCCTGCGTAAGAAAAATAATTGCTATGGATACGTCAGGTTCAATGCTTGACGAACTTGAACGTAAGGCGAAGTCACAGGGTATTGTAAATATATTAACAGTTGAATGTGATGTAAACGAAGTACCACTTCGCAGCGCGGCAGTTGATCTAATTTGCGCGTCAATGATTCTGCATCATATTGAAGAACCCAGAGAATTAATTACGGAATTCTATCGAGTTCTGAAAGCCGAAGGCATTCTTTTTATTGCGGATTTTCTTCCTTATGAAGACGAAGTATTTAAAAACAATATGCATGATTTCCATATGGGATTGGATCCGATTGCTCTTGAAAAATGGCTCATTGATATCGGTTTTTGCAATATAACAATAGAGAAAATGCCTGACAAGCGAGATAAAAATATATTCGTACTGACCGCAAGCAAGGTGTATTCAGAATGATGTGGGTTTTAGCCGGTTGTATTATTTGTATTGCTGCGTTATTTATTTATATTAAGCTTAAGCCAAACAGCAGCAAGAACTTCAATGACAGAGGGAATTTTCATATTGCTGACGGAAACGTAAGTGTTTTCATGGATAAAAAAGGGAATATAGATGTTATTCCTTTTTCTTTGGACAAGCTAAAGCGGGGAAAGGCTTCAGAATATCCGCTGTTTCTTAAATCGCCGTTTACAGCGGCTGAACTTGGGGCATCTGTCCGAAGAGGCCTTTTGCTGTCATCAAGCGGTAAAAGACTTGAAAGTGAAGAATTAATGAAAACGCTTGGGTTTTATGCATGGAAAGACTACTCGGCCGGTAAAAAGAGCGTATCGGTTATTTGCAATAATGGAGAGATCGCACTAAATTCCACGATAAGACATACTAATGGTACATATTCGTTTCGGATTAAGGGATATGAAAAAAAACTTCCCGAAAACCCTTCGGACGAGTTATTAGGTAAAGAAGTTCTTGCATTAATGAAAGTTTCAAGATAGCGGAATCATATACCCGCAAGAATAGTGTTTCATTGTATAAAAGCTTCGACTTCCCTGCAGAATTCTTTATAATCCTCATACTGCAGTTCATGTCCGCAGTTTTTGAAACCAATAATTTCAGACATACGAATAAGCCTGCTGAGCTGATGAGAATTGCTTACAGGAACGACCTTGTCGTTTTCGGAAAACAGGATAAGAACCGGTATACTGATTTGTTTAAGCCCGCTTCTGAATGAATCAAGCAATCTGTTATTCAGCCCCTTGACTGAAATGTTTGACCGGATGATCGAAAACATCGTTCTGATGTTTCCGGGTGTATTTATATAGGTGTAGGAAAGGGATTCCCATTCCGGAGTAATCCGGCTTTTCTTGTGAATACTTCTTTTTGACATTAACTTTATTATAAAAAATGGGACTCTTTTGATCATATGCTGAATAAAAGAGGGCGAGCCAAGCCTTATATATAAAGGTACTGTTTCAAAAACACTGTTTATGATAACAAGCCGTTCCACAATATCCGGATGGCGTATGACCAAATTCAGGCAAATGGAGCCGCCTAAAGAATGCCCCACAAGGTTTATTTTTTCTGAAGTAAAGGATAATATAAAATTTTTCAAATAGTCGGTCATTTTATCAATAGAATATGCAATATCCGGCTTTCCGCTCAAACCATGACCTGGCAAGTCAAGTGCTATGACACGATATTTTTCCGAAAGGATTTTCATAGCAGGTTCCCATTCTTCCAAAAAACCTGCGATTCCGTGCACGAGAAATATGAGCCGCCCTTTTCCAGCCTCCCTGTAACGTATCGGGCAGCCGTCTATATTTATTGTTTTATCGGTGTTGTAATTCATTAAAATATATTTCCTCCATTACGGTACAAAACCGCTGAAAAAATTGTTTAATAATTTCAATGTATTTCGTTCGGTTAATCCTATTTTATCATTTCTGAAATCAAATCGAAACGGGTACACTAAATTGGTTAAACAGTAATTCGCAGATTTGCGCTGAATAGCCAGCGTGTGGTTCGGGTGTTTTCGGTTACGCCGGGCGACATGCTCCAACGCCCTGCTGCTAATGGGCAAATGTGGAGCGGGATTATGAGAGACCCGTGATATGGAGACATCTAAGCATAAATATACAGGATCTAAAGCGTGTTAATTGGTATGCGCTTTGTCGCACAAGTAAACGAAACACCCGAAGCAGGACCCGCGAGAATAGTGTTCAGACTTAACTATTTGAGAGGATACGCCAAGAATAATTAAAGTTTGTATATAAAAGAGGTATCTGATAAAATAAGTTTTGTCAAAATATGAATACTCATGGCTAAGCGCTCGTGAATTCAAACCCGGCAGGGAATTTGTATCTGCCGGAAGCTGCAATCTGTTATCGGCTGGATGTGATTTAGTGGACACAAAAAAATTAATAAAACTGTTTTCCGTTTTCTTCAAAATCGGCGCTTTTACTTTTGGCGGAGGATATGCAATACTTCCTGTTATTCAAAGGGAAGTTGTAGATAAAAATAGCTGGCTTACCGAAGAGGAAGTCCTTGATATTTTTGCTATATCCCAATCGATACCGGGAGTAATTTCAATAAACTCCGCGATCTATATAGGAAAAAAGGTTGCGGGTATTCCGGGAGCTGTTTTCTCGGCATTAGGAATGATACTGCCGTCTTTTATAGTCATTCTTGCGATTGCTTCGCTGATTATGAATCTGAAAGATAATGAAATCGTTGACAGGTTTTTTACCGGAATCAGAGCGTCGGCATCCGCTCTGATTCTGCTTGCCGCAATAAAAATGTCAAAAACCGCAATACGTGAAAAATGGGGAATAGCTGTTGCGGTCGTATCATTTATATTGGTTGTATTTCTTGACGTGCATGCAATTTGGGTGATTATCGGCGGAGCTGTGTGCGGAATTGCATATGGTTTGTTTGAAAAAAGAAAGAGGTCTTGTAAGTGAAGCTGTTGATAACTCTATTTTTAACATTTTTCAAAATAGGAATATTCAGTTACGGAGGCGGTTATGTTATGCTTCCGATGATATATCAGGAACTGAGCAAATTTGGGCTTACAATGCAAGAATTCTCCGATGTCGTAGCGATATCTCAAATGACACCCGGACCAATAGCCGTAAACGCAGCGACGTATATCGGGTATAAAGCCGCAGGTTTTTCCGGTGCCGCTTTTGCAACGTTTGGAGTATCACTTCCGTCATTTATACTGATTATGATTATAGCGTCCGTAATTGTAAAATTTAAGTCCAGTAATATTATTAATTCAGCATTCAAAGGAATCAGACCGGCAACTGTAGGCATGATTGCTTCGGCTGTCGTGTTTTTCGCAAATACGTCTATAATTGATATGTCATTGATAGAACAGGGTTTAGGTAAAGTATTCAATATAGGCTCAATAATGATATTTGTGATAACAATCGCGGCGTCAAAGCTGACAAAGCTTGATCCTATATCTTTAACACTTATAGGAGGAGTACTTGGTATTATTTTCCTGTAAAATGCTCAGGAATGTCCAATAACTCTTAATACTTATTCAGTGCAGAAGCACTAATCAGCAAATAAATGTAATGGTATTGTCTTTTTATTGTTATTTTCTTAACCAAAATTTAAATACTGTTATATACTCATTTTCCAGAGGTCATGGTAAAATAATCATATAAGGAAAGCAGCTCAGATTAGCAAAGCGCAGTTAAAGAGCTTCAAAGGAACTTTTTATTGGAAAAAGCGTCTTATTTTTGGCTGATACCAATGATAAATTATATGGAGGATGGCTTCATGAAACTAACCAAAAAAGTTTTAATTATTTTATCATCTCTTTTAATCATCACAGGTACGATTATACCTGCTCAGGCTGAAGAGATTAAGCCAGCACCGGTTGTCGAGGAAGAGATTAAGCCAGCACCGGTTGTCGAGGAAGAGATTGAGCCAGCGCCGGTTATCGAGGAAGAGATTGAACCAGCGCCGGTTGTTGAGGAAGAGATTGAACCAGCGCCGGTTATTGAAGTAATACATCAAACCGTGGAAACCAAAACGATAACGTCGGGGGTTATGCTTGATATCGTTACCCGATTTACAGAGTTTGGTTGGCAGAAAATATACGTTATGAAGGCTGATTTGAACGATCAGAATGTACATATTGACGCTTTGTCCAATAACGAAACAATACAGAAGCCGCTTACAGTAACCGATCACATGCTTGAGTGGGGGGCAATAGCGGCAATTAACGGTAGTTTTTTTCTCGCCTCGGAACAGCCAGGCAACCAAAATTTGATTGGTCCGATGATACAATCACAGGACATTAAAACGGCTGACGCGAGTTTTAATAGCGGCAATGATAGTATGGCAACGTTTGCGATAGACAAGGAGAAAAAATCAATTTTCAGCTACTGGAAAACCGACATTTCAATTTATGCGCCAAACGGCGAGCAAATAAAAGTGACCCGCTATAACGAACCATTTTGGAATTATGAGGATTTCACAGTTATTGACAGAAAGTGGCGCACAATGTCGGTTGGAACACAGAACGGGTATTACCATGATATTATAGAAATGGTCGTCGAAGATGGATTAGTTAAAGAAATCCGGCAGAGCATGCCGTCAACTGAAATTCCCGTAAACGGCTATGTTGTCATAACGAGAAGAGCAAATGAGCAGCGAATTCTTGATAACTTTAACGTTGGAGATCCGGTCATATTCGATATAACCACAACACCTGACTGGAAAGAGCTAAAGATGGCCGTAACAGGCGGTGCGATGCTGGTCGTTGACGGAGTTATTCCCGAAACTTTTTCGCATACGGTTAATGGGAGACATCCTCGTACTGCGGTTGGCAGCACCGAGGACGGCAAAACTCTTTTCATGGTTGCGGTTGACGGAAGACAAGCTGACAGTATTGGAATGACGATGGAGGAACTGGCACTATTCATGCAGGAAATTGGCGCTTATAATGCTTTGTCTATGGATGGAGGCGGTTCTACAACGTTGGCGGCAAGAGAGCCCGGCACGGTAGATATTGCTGTTCAAAACAATCCAAGCGACGGTGTGCAAAGAAGAATCCCAAACGGGATAGGTGTATTTTCTCTCGCACCCCCTTCACCATTGGCCGGCCTTTATATAGAAACAAAAGATACGAACATTTTTGCTAATACGACAAGAGCCTTTACAGTAAAAGGCTATGATCAATATTTTAACCCGGTTATGATTGAACCAGAAGAAGTAACATGGCGAATTGAGGGCGTGGAAGGCAGTTTCTTGGAAAATGTTTTAAAGCCTTCTACCGCGGGGCAGGGAAAGGTTGTCGCGACTATCGGTGATATTTCCGCCGAACTGCCTGTTCAGGTATTTGAGAGGGTTGCAAAGCTATCGCTTAACCATCAGAATTTAAAGCTTATATCAAAAGAACGCAGTAATTTTACTGTTATGGGGATTAACGATTCCGGTGATAAAGCTATTATTGAGCCGTATGATGTTTCCTGGAAAACTGCAGGAGATATCGGGTTCTTTTCATGGAATACATTCGTATCAACAAATCCGGGTTATGGGTACATTCAAGCATCAATTGGCGATGTAAACGCATATTGTGCAATTACGGTTCTGCCGACGCAAAGTATACTGGTTGATAATTTTGAAAAACAAAATGCTTCGTTTTTATCATATCCTGCAACAGTTGCAGGTTCATACAGTATTTCAAGCGAGCAAAAGCACAGTGGAAGCTATTCCGGCAAGCTATCATATGTTTTTGAGGAAGCGGAAACCAACAGAGCTGTTTATGCGGAATTATCGAATAATGGGATTTCTCTTCCGGACAACGCTATTCGTCTTGGAATATGGGTTTACAATGAACAGGAAAATTCCAACTGGCTGCGAATGGAAGTAAGGGACAAAAATAATAAAGTATACAGACTTGGAGATCTTACAAAACTTGACTGGAAAGGCTGGCGTTATGTTGAAATACCTTTGAACGGGGTAACTCTGCCGGCGAGGCTGACGCGTATTTATCTTGTACAGGTTAATCCTGTTGCCGAGGTCGGAGCGGTATATTTCGATGATTTAAGCATTATTACCGTTGAACGCGAAAAGATGACACAGGATACAAAAATAAAGCAGCGGGATACAACGGTAATACATAGTTTCGAGGAAAATAACATTAGCTTTTTATCTTATCCTTCCTGGGTTCCTGGGGATGTTGAAATAAGTAATGAATATTCAAATACTGGTTTATCGAGTGCACGTTTGGATTATGTTTTTAAAGAAGCGCCTGAAACGCAGGCAGCATATCTAATGCTTGGTGAAAATGGTATCAGCATCCCCAACGGGACCGAAACAATTGGCTTATGGGCTTACAGTCGAAGGTTCACCAAAAGCTGGTTAAGAGCCGAGGTAATGGATGCAAACAATAAAAAACACTACGTTATGTTTGCCGAAGGGATAAGCTGGACCGGGTGGAAGTATGTAGAGGGCAATATAGCCCATATACCAAAACCCGCTCGTGTTACAAGGCTGTACGTCGTAAATCCGAAACCACTAAACGAGGAAGGGCATATTTACCTTGACGATTTGCAATTTACGGTGAAGACCGACAGAGCAGAGGACTACAACAATCTTCCTAAGGATACGATACCAGCGGATCCAAAAAACCAGGCTGTAACTTATCAGAAAGGCGATTATAATTACAGGTTCTCAGTATTTGGCGAAAACAGAGAGCCTTCCAATGATGTTGAACAATACCTTACTGATTTTCTGGCCGATAAGATTAACAAATATATAGAAATTGGCGCATTTGTCGGAGCCGGCCCCCATCACGTTACCGGCAAGGTTAATAACCCTACGCTTGCAACAGGTACAGGTTTCCACTCCATCGACATGCTTGGTTCAAGGTTTATCCGGCTTGACACGAAAATGAAAAGCATCAGGCTTTCGGCACCAGGGCAGTGGAAATGGCTATTGGAACAATTGGATACATTTGAAGGGCAGAATGTATTCCTGTTCATCGAGGGCTCTCCGCAGAGCTTCACTGACAAAAAGGAAGCCGAGCTATTTAAGGATATATTAGGAAATTACGCTAAAAACAAGTTCCGGAATGTATGGGTTTTCTTTAAAGGTAACGAAAACAGCGTTAATCTTGACAGGGGTGTAAGGTATTTATCAACAGCCGGATTTGATGTGGAAGGATTGTCAGCCGACAATAAGGACGCCGCAAAATATATCCTCGTTACAATTATGGGAGATCAAGTAACTTACGAATACAAACCGATAGAATAACAAACATGAAAAAGGAGATGGTTCTTTACAAAATCAGTGAATGAACCATTTCCTTTTTTTATTTTGTTTTAATCAGCTCATATCGCGCACCGTCAATTACTTTTGATTCATCGCATATAATTTCAATTGTTTCAATCGAAAAACCGTTATCAAGGGCTTTTTTCGCCAAAAGCGCGTATTTGTAAATTTCACCAAGGCTGTTGACGCTGGTTTTGGTATGCTGCTTTACAATTTTGTATACAGTACCTGCTTTTGACAAGTTCTTAAGGGTAACATGCTGCTCATAAAAAGCTTTCAAAAACATGAACGTATTATCTGAACGTGCATATTGAACAAAGCGCCCGTCACGGGTGTACCCCTGTCTGAACCTGACAAATCCTTCCGCCATATTTCCATCCAGTTTCTGAATTCCGGGCTCTAAATGTATATACAGGTTTTGAACAGGATCCTCATAGTGCATATAATACGGGACATCAATTACAACGCCTCCAAAGTAGTCCACCAGTTCCCGAAAACCATCGGTTTCAACTATAATATAGTCGTTAATGCTTATTCCAAAGACTTCATTGATAATATCGGTAAGGAAATTTATATCGCTTTTGCCCGGAAATCTTTCTTCTTCCGGCTTATATTTTATTTTCCTGCCGAAAGCGGCTGCCGCGTTCAATTTCCTGCTTCCTTTTTCCATATAAAACTCAAAAGCTTTATCTTTTACTATTTCTATAAATTCTTCATTATAATCAATGTACATGTCTCTCGGCAAGTCAACCAAGCCTATCGAGCCGTCTTTTTCATTCAGACTTACAATAACCATAGTGTCAAAATTCGAATAGGTCGGGTCGAGGCCAACAAGAAGTATATTTATATTTGAATCCTGTGATAACTCCGTATAGTATTTCTGACTGTTTGTAATACTTGTACGATGTGCTTGCCCGTTTTCATCTTCTATATCAACAGCCCGTGTCGGTAACGGGGTAACTGACGGCTTGCCTGTCATATCCGCTGGAATTTTTTTATAGCTATCTGGTTTTCTGCTGATTGCCGCGTTAACCATTGAATAGCAGATTGCACTTGTAATAATAACCATCACAATCGTAAAAACAAGAAAAATTTTTTTTGCCATAACACCGCTCCGGATTGTTTTCTTTTTTTATTCTCTTCAAAAATGCTTGTTTTAGTATGGCTAATTAAGGAAACATAAAGAACGACGCATATATTCTGCTTAGCTTAAAAAAACGTAAAAAACACATTGTTTCATGATCAAAAGACGAACACCCGCCTCATTTCCAGTTCAAACATACCAAAACTGGCAAAAATGCTTTCTTCGTTAGCGTTTTTCATCAGGCAGCTTTTTGTTCCGGTGTCCGGAACGCCGATTGTTTTACAGGCATACCCAATTTTCAATACTCTTTTCCTCCGTGGAAGTTAAGTAAAATACTCAATGCGCGAATCTGGAAAATAAAAGCGTATCATTTGGTGCATGTATTCACGGAGCTCCTCTTCTTGCTCTTTTTGGTAAATGTACTTGAATTGACCGAACTTTCCCCATTTCAGTCTGCGGTTATTATTTGACATGTCAAGCCTTGTATTAGGAAATCGTACAAGAATCCTTTGCCGTGCAGACTCGGTATAACGATGTTGAATTAACTCAAAAGTTAAGTCATCCGGAATTATGGTTTTAAGTTTTTCGTATATATTTTTAAACATGTTTCTGTATTCTTCCTTCCAGTTTTCATAGATTATTATCGGAGCAATTATAAAACCTACCGGGTATTTTGCATTTATCAGTTTTTCAGCGGCATCAAGCCGTTCCTGAACTGAATCGGGTCCATGTTCAAACTGTTTTATCACGTAATCCGTATTCATACTTATCCTAAAACGAGTATGGCCTTTATGTTTTTTATTTATAATGTGATTAACATTGTTAAATTTTGTTACAATCCTAAGTCTCCCTTCAACAAGCTTACCGAAATATTCAATTGTCGCACCGACACTTCCGGTTATATGCTCCACAGCTAAAGGATCACCATTGCTTGATGCTTCAAATGTTACGATGGGTTTTTGTAGTTTACTGATATGAACAGCAATTGTTTCCCATATTTCTTCCAAGTTTACATAAACTTTAAGATAGGGTTTGTATGATTGGTTTGTCTGAAGGTAGCAATATTCACAGCTTCCGGGACAGTTGCTAACGAGAGCAAATTGATAATCTGCGGAGGGTTTGCACGGCTGCAGCTTTTTCTGCTGATTCCTTGTTACCGCAAGTACGGTTTTTGATTTGGCATATCGTTGTTTTTCACTTAATTCAGACAGGGTTTTTGAGAAAACCGAAAGGGGGGTTTTAATTATTTCAACCGGTTTATCCTGAAAATATCTGTATATTTTTTCTCCAACAGGGTATTGCAGCGCACTGGGTTCGAAAATAACCGTACGGGGCATGAATGGATGCATATGATATCTCCTATGTAAATGAGCACAGAATGTATTGTATTTTAAGGATTTGCATATTCGCTATTGTCTATTCACCCCTGAACATTGTAACAGGGCTGGTCTTAAACTACGCCATACTTCTAAAGAAACTATTGTACAATAGT
>JAAYBO010000366.1 GCA_012730095.1 Clostridiaceae bacterium | reverse complement strand
CTTTTAAGGTTTCAATAAAATGATCACTGCGGAAGGCACTAATTCTGTGCTATACAATATATTGTATAGCACAGAATTCAAATGTTCTAAATGTAGAAGCGCAGATGTAAAAAAAGGATTATGTTGATTCGTGTATTGACTGAATTTTATTATTTCATATATAATAGGTCTGATGCCTTATGGAGAAGATAAGTTTTGTTTAGTATAATTTTGGCTTTGATTGGAGGTGCAATTGATGCTTAGGACATACCAGCCTAAAAAAAGGAAAAGGAAAGTTGAACACGGTTTCCGTAAGAGGATGAAAACAAGAAGCGGAAGACAGGTTTTAAAAAGAAGAAGGCTTAAGGGTAGAAAAAAACTAACTGCATAAGACCGCTCATATGTGGTCTTTTTGCATAATTATGACCGTTCCGATTTACCGCATTACTTGCCCATGCAGCCATATTTAATATATTGCTTGGACGTTGTTTAAAGCCGCAAGCTGTTTTTATTTTGTTACCTTAGTTAGTTAATCAGATAAATTGCTGCTAATTGGCAAAATTGTTAGTTTTATTAAGATTGGTTGCACATTCAGGTTTTCACTTGAGTTTTATTTTGGTAAAATAAATAAAACGGTATTAAGATAATAACATGATGGAAATAATCTAATCTGAAAAGTGAATGGTTTATCCTAAACCGGAAAGGTTAAAATGGGGAGAATTCATAGGCTTAAAAAAAACGTTGAATTCCAGAGAATATACCGAAAGGGTTCATATATTGCAACAAAGGCGCTTGTTGCGTATGTTAAGCCAAATAACTTAAAAGAAACAAGAATAGGTATTACGGTAAGTAAAAAGTACGGAAAGAGTGTTAAAAGAAACAGGATCAGAAGACTTATAATAGAAAGCTACAGATTATTAAAGGATAAGGTGAAGCCCGGGTATGATATTGTATTTGTGGCAAGAAAACCTGATACTTATGATACCAGGTTATACAATATACATGCTATGATGTCTTATATACTTGATAAACTTAATGTGCTGAAAAGGGACTAAAATGAAATCAATTATACTTTTTGTTATTGAAGTGTACCGGAAATATATTTCACCGCTGAAGGGAATAAAAACTTGCAGATTCTACCCTTCCTGTTCAGCGTATGCCTATGATGCTATAAACACATATGGAATAAGCAAAGGTATGTTATTATCAATGAAAAGAATAATTAAGTGTCATCCTTTTAATCCGGGTGGTTATGATCCTGTAAAGCGAGAAGGAGAATAAAATAATATGTTTGGAATTTTTGATTTTATTGCAAAAATACTTGGTCAATTATTGTATCTGATATACAATACGGTAGCTTTTCATAACTATGGGGTAGCTCTTATATTGTTCACAGTTATTACTAAGCTTGCATTATTCCCGTTAACAATCAAGCAGCTGAAATCCACGCAAAAAATGCAGGAAATTCAGCCCGAGCTTCAAAAAATACAGCAGCGTTATAAGAACGACAAAGAAAAGCTTAACCAGGAGATGATGAAACTTTATCAGGAAAAAGGAGTAAACCCCATGGGCGGCTGCCTTCCGATGCTTTTTCAGTTACCGATACTTTTTGCATTATTCTATGTTATAAGAAAGCCGCTTACATATATGCTTGGGTGGACAAAAGAAGTAATTGGCAATGTTATTATTAAAATTATGCAAATAAAACCCGAATTTTTTCCCGCAAAGGAATTTCCGTTTATTGATGGTTTTGAAGCCGTAAAGACGAATGCGGTAGAAGTTGCAAATTTATTTGAAAAAAATCCGTACCACGAAGTTAATGTTATTGGGGCAATTAACGAGATTCCTTCGTTGATTGAAGAGGGTATGGAGATGATAAACCTTACGTTTTTAAAGATTTTCAATCTTGGCGTAAAGCCAACATACGATTTTAATCTTATTGCGGAAAAGCCGGGATTGTATATTCCCGCGCTAATTATGGTAATCATAGCTGTAGCGACGACTTTTATATCCTCTAAAATTTCGATGGCAAAAACTATGTCACAG
>JAAYBO010000365.1 GCA_012730095.1 Clostridiaceae bacterium | reverse complement strand
CTCGGCGTATTGATCACAGCCTGTAAAACCACAAGCTCCGCAATTTGCTCCAGGCAATAGCCCTCGGATTTTTTCAATATTTTCATCCGGCTTAACTTCAAACTTTTTAGACGCGTAAGACAGCGCAAGCCCAAAAAATATACCCAAACCCGATACAATGATAACGGGAATTCCTATCTCTATCATAAACCCACCTCTATCATAAATTTCTCGAAGTTGTTATTAGTACTAACAATCAAATACCGGCTTATATACCAAACAATCCCTTGAATCCAAAAAACGCAACCGAAACCAGGGCAGCCGCTATCAAAGTAATCGGAAGCCCTTTAAAAGCAACGGGTATATCACAAAACTCCATTTTTTCTCTTATCCCGGAAAAGAGAATTAACGCAATTGTAAACCCTACTCCTGCCGACAGCCCGAAAACCACTGCATGCAGTAAACTGTAATTTCTTTCAATATTCAATAACGCCGCACCGAGAACGGCACAGTTTGTGGTAATAAGTGGTAAATAAATCCCAAGCGCCTTGAACAAAGCCGGAATAAACCTCTTTAAAACAATTTCAACAAACTGCACCAGAGCCGCGATAACAAGAATAAACACTATTGTTTGAAGATATCCCAATTCATTTGGTTCAAGCAAATACTTGTATACTGTCCACGTTACCGCTGATGAAAGTGTCATGACAAAAATGACCGCGCCGCCCATTCCAACAGCTGTCGACGACTTTTTTGACACCCCGAGAAACGGGCATATGCCGAGGAATCTGGATAAAACAAAATTATCAACAAGTATAGCCCCGAGTGCTATTAGAATTATATCTCTCATTGCCCGTCACCTCCGTCTTCACCGGTACAGCCTGCACAGTCCATACCGCATCCTGATGCTATTTCCCTGTTCCGTATTTTCAGAACTGAAAACTTATTAATTGCCGCAACAATAAAGCCAAAGGCAAGAAACCCTCCGGGAGGCAATATCATAATTACCGCAGGATCAAAGATATCTTTTGTCAGTGTTAATCCCATCCATGTTCCAGAACCAAGAATCTCACGCACGGAACCAATTATAAGAAGCGCTATCGTAAAACCGCCTCCCATTCCAAGAGCATCAAGTATCGATAACCCAACATTGTTTTTGCTTGCAAACATTTCAGCTCGAGCGAGAATAATGCAATTTACCACTATAAGCGGAATATAAATACCCAGTTCCTTATAGATATCCGGCAGATAAGCGTTAAGAAGCATTTGTACAATAGTTGTAAAGCCTGCAATAACAGTAATATAAACAGGAATTCTTACCTTATCGGGTACAATTTTACGTATAAGCGATATAACAATGTTTGAACCGGTTAATACAAACGTTGCCGCTATACCCATTCCTATCCCGTTCTTAGCCATAGTCGTAACAGCAAGGGAAGGGCACATGCCCAATACCATCTTTAATACCGGATTTTCTTTCATAAGTCCGTTTGTTAAAACGGAAAAAGCTTTGGATGATGGTTTTGCCATATCAATTCCCTTCTTCCATTAATTTTTTTGATATATCAAGAGCAGCCTGCACTCCTTGCGTTACACCCGCCGATGTAATGGTTGCGCCGCTTATAGCCTGTATTTCATTTGGCGATTTTCTATTTTGTTTTACAACGGTTAACTCGTCATTATAACTAACTTCATAAAACTGGTTTATAAAATCGGGCTCTAAAGCCTTTGTGCCCAAGCCTGGAGTTTCCTCATTGTCTCCGATAATTACACCGGTTACGAAACCGTTTTTATCCACTCCGACTGTCATATTGATATCGCCGCCATATCCTTTCGCGGCCACATTAATTACATATCCAGCAAGCTCGCCTTCCTTGTATCCTGCATATACATCCGTAACAGCAGGGTTTTCAAATTCAAGTGTTATCTGTTTAAAACTGTCGGCTTTATCAAGCAATTGTTTGCGAAATTCCTCCTGCTCGGCTTTCGTCCTTTGATCGATAATTTCAATCGTAACGCGATTTACAGCAGCCAATGCTCCTGTTATTATCACACAAACAAGGAAAAGCACTAACGTAGGTTTTATAATGCTATCCCACATTACGTTCACCTCCAAAGCTGGCAGGTACGGTATACCTTTCAATAAGAGGTGTCGCAATATTCATAAGAATTATTGCAAATGACACACCTTCGGGCATACCGCCGTATAACCTGAACAATGCCGTCAATATACCGCATCCGAAAGCATACAAAGCGGCACCGGCTTTCGTTACCGGGCTTGTAACGTAATCGGTCGCCATAAAAACAGCTCCCAGCAAAAGACCTCCGGATAAAATATGATACAGCGGATCACCGGTAAAAATTCCATCAGGCCCGAGTATCCATGTCATAACCGCAGTGGTTCCGGTAAAGATTACAGGTATATGCCAGGATACCACTCTTCTTCCCAGAAGATATATAAAGCCAAGCAAAATGGCAAAAGCCGATGTTTCTCCAATGCATCCGGCTATATTGCCCCAGAATAAATCACTGTACGAAAACGCGGCGTATGCCCCTTCTTTTAAAGCTCCAAGCGGTGTTGCAGTTGCGACCGCGTCTGCCAGTGGGATAGCTGTTGAGACCGAATCTGCGAACGGTT
>JAAYBO010000364.1 GCA_012730095.1 Clostridiaceae bacterium | reverse complement strand
CCGAAGCTATTGAAACGGCACTGAAATCGAATAACTGCCGTTATGTTCTTGGCAGCGTGCTTGATCATGTTTTACTGCATCAGTCAATTATTGGTGAGGAAACCAGAATCGCCTGTGAAAAATACGACATCCGGCCTGATATAATTATTGGCTGTACCGGAGGCGGTTCGAACTTTGGAGGGTTGATTGCGCCGTTTATCGGTGACAGGATTGCCGGTAAAAACAATATCAGGTTTATTGGTGCAGAACCCGCTTCGTGCCCTTCGCTCACACGCGGAAAATACGCATATGATTTTGGTGATACGGGAAAAACAACACCGCTGCTTAAAATGTATACATTAGGTTCAGGGTTTATCCCTTCGCCTAATCACGCCGGAGGCCTTAGATACCACGGTATGAGTCCGGTCGTTTCCAAGCTGTACCATGACGGATATATTGAAGCGTGCGCGTATGAACAGTCAAAGGTATTCGAAGCAGCAGTTTCGTTTGCCCGGTGCGAAGGGATTCTTCCCGCGCCCGAATCGTCGCATGCGATCAGATCGGCAATTGACGAAGCTGTTAAGTGCAAAGAAGCGGGTGAAAAGAAAACGATTATATTCGGATTATCAGGTACCGGTTACTTTGATCTGACTGCGTACATGAGCTATAATAGCGGTACAATGACAGATTATATCCCTTCGGATGAGGACCTCGAAAAAGGATTTGCAACACTTCCCAAGACCGAATAATTTGCTGTATAATGTTTTATAGCATAATTTTTCCTGCAGGCTTTGCCTGCAGGAAAAAAACATTTCCGACACTGTGATGTTTCAGCCGGGTGAAAATTAAAATTTAATAGCTCAGGAGGAAAAATCATTATGAAATATGGTTATTTTGACAACCCGAACAGGGAGTATGTAATAACCAATCCAAAACTTCCGGTAAAATGGATAAACTATATCGGAGGGCTGGATTTCGGAGGATATGTTGATCATACCGGTGGTTCGCTCATATGTAAAGGCGATCCCGCAACGAACAGGATAGTAAAGTATATAACTCAAATGCCGGACTCCGACTTCAAAGGCGAAACACTATACATACGATTAAATGAAAACGGTGAATATAAGGTTTTTTCGCCGTTTTTTGTTCCGACGCTGGATCGGTATGATTTGTATCAATGCCATATCGGGCTTGGCTATTCCAGGATAATTTCGGAGTTTTACGGTATCAGGACCGAGGTTACTATTTTTATTCCTTACAGGAGCGGAAGGGTTATCCGTGACATTAAAATTAAAAACTTAAGGGCAGCCCCTGTTGAAATTGACGTTATACCAACAGTCGAATATACGCATTTTGAAGCGATGAAACAGTTTAACAATAATGACTGGGTTCCGCAGACAATGCAGTCAAAAGCGATACATGAGGAAAACGAGCTTAAAATAATACTGCAGTATGCGTTTATGAGAAAAGAGACAAATGTGAATTACTTTACATCAAATTATCCTGTTTCATCATTCGAAACCGACAGGAAATATTTCCTCGGTGACAACGGCTACGGCACGTGGTCATGCCCACTAAGCCTTATGAACAAGGAATTAGGCTGTTATGAAGCCCTGAGGGGCGATAATATTGCGGCGCTGATGCACCACGTTGGAAAAGTGGAACCCGGCGAAACGAAAAGAATTATTACGCAGTTAGGCCAATGCGCGGATATACAACAGGAGAAGAAATTTATAGACTTGTATCGTACCGAAGCGCAGGTGGATAAGTCATTTAAAGAGCTTATGGATTTCTGGGATGAATACCTTGATAGTTTTCAGGTTAAAACCCCGGATGACGACTTTAATACTATGGTGAATATACATAATCCGCGGCAGTGTTATATTACAAAAAACTGGTCAAGGTATCTGTCATTGTATCAACTGGGGCTTGGAGTGCGCGGAATTGGATTTCGGGACAGTTCACAGGACGTTATGGGTATAATGCCTAATATGCCCGAAGAAGGCAGAGAGCTTATTGAAAAGCTTCTGAGCGTGCAGAAGATTGCCGGAAACGCTATGCATCAATTCAATCCTGCGAACATGATCGCCAGTGAAGGCGACTCAAGAGAGATGGAAGGCCGGCCAAAATACTACGGCGACGATCATCTGTGGATTGTGCTTGCCGTGTCGGCTTACCTGAAAGAAACCGGAAACATCGGTTTTCTTGATAAAGTGATACCTTTTTACGATAAGGATAAAAACGAGAATGCAATTGAATCGGGAACAGTGCTTGAACACTTGAAAAGAGCAATAGAATTCACACACAATAATGTCGGACGGAATGGACTGCCGCTTCTCGGCTTTGCCGACTGGAACGACACGGTAAATCTCCCTGAGGGCGCTGAATCGGTTTTCGTAGCAAACCTTTACGGCAAGGCTTTGATTG
>JAAYBO010000363.1 GCA_012730095.1 Clostridiaceae bacterium | reverse complement strand
GCCAGTTTTTTTCTTGTGACAACCATCTCATATGTTACGTCTTTTTCGGCATGCAGCCAGTTAAACGCAACCTTTGAGTCGGTCAGCTCAAGTTCGCCTTCACTGTCTCTGGCTATCGAAAATTCAACAGGTGTCCTCGGACTTCTGTCAAGATCGTCAAGGTCTCCCGAGTCTGTTTTCGGAGTTGTTATCGATTTTATCGGTGTCATATCGCTTGAAATAAAAGGCTCATCTTCCCCGTCAACATACAGTTTGGCCTGGGCGGTGAAATAATATGTCGTGTTTGGCTTTAATTCCTCGCCGTCACCAACAGGAAAGACCGATATGAGCACAGACATTAGGGCATCCGGATTCTCATCCGGATAAAGCGTTTCCAATGGGTCAAGGAACGCAGAATCCAGCAGAATAAAGCTTTCTTCGTCAGCGCTGTCGCTTATGTAAATATCATATACAATACGCCGGCCTTCTGTAATATTGGTATAATTCAGCCAGTCGTTATCATTTATAATCTTCGGAAACTCGACGATAATCCCGTTCATTACCGGTTTGCCTGTTTCAGGATCGGGCTCCGGCTCAAAATCAATATCAAGTGAAAGGTTTGGTAGAGGTACCGGCTTTTCTCTGGTCGGGTACGTGGTAAAGCTAACCATCGGCGATATATATGAAATATCGTTTTCAAACTCAAGTTCATCCCTTAACGCCCAATTAACATCGTCGTGGTTTTTTAGCCTCGTTGAAAACATCCTAAGATAATATGTAGTGTTGGGAACAAGAAAATCGGGGTAGTCGCCATTGCCGTTTATATCGTAATCAATATCATTTTCGTAGTCCAGGGAAACATCTCTTACATAATCATAAAACAGCTTCGAACCATCCAGTTCGAAATAGACACGGGTACTGTCGTTCGGGTCCTCCTTAAGCTGGTGTTTTCCAAAAGACAGCATTCTCTTTTCTTTTACAGGCACAAATACCGAAACCTCTTCATCGCCTATTTCTTTCGTTTCGACCATTTTAATATCGTCAGACAGGTATGTGTTCAAAAGCAGATGGAATGTGAAGTCGCCTTCGTCATCCGGGCCTGATACTATTTCATTCCACGGCCGAGTCATCCAGACCAGCGGTTTTTCAAATGAAATCCTTATATCGGACAGCGGAATATTAACAGAAACAGGCACCTGCGGATTTTTATAAACAACTTCATGCTTTCCGCTGTAAAGCGGTTCTGCCTCTATTTCCCTTGGAACGGGAGGCTTTCCGGTGTCATTACCAAGAAGCTGAAGATTGATTGCAAGCGAACCTAACGGGGTAAGTGAATCCCCGTCTGTTACAACAAACCTGTAAAACCTTAAAGGGTGCTCGCCGTTTTGATCAATAGGGATTTCAACAATAACGCTTCCCCAGCCTGTTGCATCCGGTATGCTTGCATCGGGAAGCTTTATACCGCTTCCCGCTTGGGCGGGGTCCTCTAAAAGCTCCACAATTGAACCGGCGTCCTGTACCTCATAATACAGTTCGGTATAATTTCTGCTTTTTATCTTGTATATTTTAAGCTCAAGCTTGTCAACATCCACCTTCGATGCTTCAAACCACAGCGGGGTGAAAATGGATGTAACCTGTCCGCCTGTGGTTTGAAAAATATTATCCTTGTTTTCAATGAGAAAATTGCTTGCGGCAGAGCTGAGCCTTGTATATGGCGCTTCGGAAAAACCCGACCGGAATGTCAGCTTAATATTTACATTCTCATATTCCGTTCCGGGCAGAATTCCGTCGGACTGATCCAGCGTAAAATAAACAAACCCATCGGCAGCCGTTACGCTTCCGTCAGGTCCAAAGCCTTCTACCAGATCACCCGACTGGCTTACTATTATATCTCCTGTGCCTTCCTGTACGGTTGTTGTAAATATTCTTTCGGTAACAATATCGGTAACTTCATTCATTTTTATATGGAAATATCCGTAGTCAAGATCAACATGCGATGTGCCTCCGCTCTCAAGTCTGTCAAGATTCACGTTTTCATTTGTAATGTGAAGAACAGTGTCGACCGACGGCTCCCAAATTGTAGGCACTTTCCACCTGAGCGTAACTTTCGGATCGTTTCCGCTTATAACCCTTATCGTCTGGCCTCCGCTTTGTATAAGATCGGGATTCGCATCCTCTAAACCGCCGAGAACGGCAACATCATTGAATGACGTACCCTGGAATGTAATCTTGGACAGGAAGAACAGCGTTTCCTGCTCTGTCAATTCTCCATACTTGTTTGTAAACTGTACCGGCGTTCCTTCCGAATCCTTGAAACTGAAGGTAATATCATAAATATGATCGGGCAGAAACGTAAGGCTTGCTATGTTGTACATACCATCAAATACAAGCTCTTCATCGATGTATGCGGGTAAAGCTCCTG
>JAAYBO010000362.1 GCA_012730095.1 Clostridiaceae bacterium | reverse complement strand
ATAGGCCATGATTCAATAATTGGGGGGAATGTATGGCTGACACGATCCGTTCCACCATATTCAAAGGTATATAATTCACAGCCGTCACCAACGATAAAAAACGGCAAGCCCGATGACATGATCGAGCGCGGAAGCCATTACAGTAATAAGAAAGAAGGGAAATGAATATGAAGCTGTATAATACTTTAACCAGAAAAAAAGAGGATTTTGTCCCTCTTAAGGCCGGCGAAGTGACAATGTACAGCTGTGGGCCTACGGTATATAATTATTTTCACATTGGAAACGCAAGACCGTTTATTATCTTTGATGTTTTAAGGCGCTTCTTCGAGTATATTGGCTATAAGGTAAAGTATGTGCAGAACTTTACCGACATCGACGATAAAATGATAAAAAAGGCGAATGAAGAGGGTAAAACCGTCTTCGATATTGCCGAGCGTTATATCTGCGAATATTATAAGGATGCCCACGCATTGGGGATAAAAGACCCTACGGAGGCACCAAGGGCGACAGACAATATTGATGCAATTATATCAATAATAAATAAGCTTATTGAAAATGGCTATGCCTATGAAACGGATGGGGATGTCTATTTCAGCGCTAATGCTTTTGACGGATATGGAAAACTGTCAGGTCATAACCCTGAAGACCTTGAAGCGGGCGCAAGAGTCAGCGTTGATGAGAAGAAAAAAAGCCCGATTGACTTTGCATTATGGAAAGCGCAGAAACCCGGCGAACCCGCATGGGATAGTCCGTGGGGGAAAGGAAGGCCGGGCTGGCACATTGAATGTTCGGCAATGGCAAACAGGTTTCTTGGAGAGACGATTGACATTCACAGCGGCGGTCAGGATTTGATTTTCCCGCATCATGAAAATGAAATAGCGCAAAGCGAGGCCGCAAACGGTAAACCCTTTGCAAAGTACTGGCTTCATAATGGGTTTATAAATATAGACAATGAAAAGATGTCAAAGTCTAAAGGAAACTTTTTTACTGTACGTGATATAGCAAAAGAATATGATTATGAAGTTATTCGGTTTTTTATGTTAACCGCTCATTACAGAAGTCCTATAAATTTCAGCGCAGAATTGCTTGAACAGGCTAAAACAGCGTTGAACCGGATATACGAATGCCGGGACAATATGCTTTTCATTCTTTCAAACAGTGAAAGTACCGCAGTTGACAGCGAAATTGTCGAAAAGCTGATGCAGTACAGGACTAAATTTATAGAAGCGCTGAAAGACGATTTGAATACGGCTGATGCCCTTGCAGCCGTATTTGACCTTGTTAGAGAAATAAATACAATTATTGCTTATGATGTGCCGCCGGGTAAAGGCACAATCGAAAAAGCTTTTGAATTGCTGAGCGAATTAACAGGGGTCCTTGGGATAATGCGCAAGAAGCACGACGACAATATTGATCAAAACGTAAAAGCGCTTATAGAGGAACGCCAGAAGGCGAGAGCGGAAAAGAACTATAAAAGGGCGGATGAAATACGCGATTTATTGAATGAAATGGGCATTGAACTTCAGGATACCCCCCACGGGGTTAAGGTAGTTTCGAAAAACCGCCTGTAACAAGAAAAAACAATTGACCGCTGCTGCCTGTTTTATTATTTACCGATATTAAGGGGGAGAGTGAATGAAGCAGCATATTACTCCGGAGGATCTGTTAAAACTTAACGGCAGTCAAGTCCTGAATTTAAGGGATATGTGGATGCCAAAGCCAAATACGATGGCTATGGCCAGAATCTGTAAAGATGTTATAAATGATGAATATGATACGATTGTTTTTGTTATTGGTGAAGTGATAGTCCAGGAACACAGTACAAGGCTTGTGCTTAGAAGGCTTGTACCGGCGGGCGACATTGACATGGACCAGGATCTCGAACTGCCGGAAGGTAACGGAGATGATATGGAACTATCGGAAGGTAACGGCGATGAAGAGTTTTCCTTTGAATATTCCGAGCCGGATCAATTTTTCAGTAAAGATGACTGCCTTCCTGTTTTGAACATAGGTCAGATAATTGAGATGCTGAACCACGTTAAATACGGCCAGGACGGTTTCTCGATATTTATCCCGCCCGTAAGAAGAATTGTAGGTGACAGCGGCTCAAAAGTTGTAAACAGCACTGAGATGGAATTCGAAGAAGAAGAACTTTGTGACGCTCTATGGAATGCACTTGTAGAGTTTCTGTAATTAAAACGGAGAAGGACAGACTGCCCTTCTCCGATAGACATTTCTATGTATTAATCAATTAGCCGGTTAGCGCAGTTTGTATTTTTTCAGTCTCTCATCCAGTTCAACAACAAGCTGGGACAAGCTTACCGAAGCCTCCTGCAATTCTTCAAAAGCCTTCATTTGGGTTTCGGTTAATGCGGCCATCTCCTGACTTGCCGCCGCAGTTTCCTGGGATACTGAAGAAATTTGCTCAATAGATTTTATTACTTCGTCTTTGTCCTGCTGCATTCTGTTAACAGATTCGTTTACGTTTCTAAATTTTTCAACAATTGCGTTAATTGCATTTTCAATAGCCCGGAATGCGTTTCCGGTTTCTTCAACCGAAAGGTTCTGTTCCTGTGAGGCCTTTCTTAAGTCGTCCATTACGGAAACTGCCATTTTAGAGTCTTCGCTTATACTTTCCACAAGGTTTTCAATTTCGAGGTTTGATTGTCTGCTCTGATCGGCAAGCTTTCTTACTTCTTCGGCCACCACCGCAAAACCAAGGCCGGCTTCTCCAGCTCTTGCCGCTTCAATTGCGGCGTTCAAAGCAAGAAGGTTTGTTTGCTCCGTAATGTTTTCTATTGATTCGGTAAAATTTGTAATTTGCTGTACCGTATTAACAAGCTTTTCAATGACCGAAAAAATCTTTTCCGATGCGGCATAATTCATTTCAGATTTTTCTTTCAGCAGTTGAACGGTATTGACACCCGCAGCGTTAACCTGTGCGATTCTATCGGTTTCCTTTATTATTTCATTTGAGCTGTTGTAAACGGAGTTAATTTGATGTGCAAGCTTTTCAACAATCAAAACCGAATTTTGGGCTTCTTCCGCCTGGCTTGAAGCGCCTTTTGAAATATCATCCGTCGAGTTTGCAATCGTCATGATGGCTTCCGAAGCATTCTCTGATACTGTATTAACAGTATATGACGAACCGTTTATTGCAAGCGCCAGTTGAAAAAACCCGTCGATAAGTTTCTTTATATCACTTAGAACCGTATTTACGGTGGTTGCAACCGGCCCTAAAATACCATATTCCTTTGGCGCTATAAGGATTGAAAAGTCGCCTTCTTTAATTTTTTGCATTTCATTTGAAAACCTGTCTGCAAGACGTTTTATCGATAGCTCGATCGCGAATTTGGAAGAGAACGCGATAATGCAAGCAAAAGCTGTAAAGACGAAGACAATTAACCAGTCGCCGGTCTTCAAACCGAAAACAATTCCAAGTGCTAATCCTACAATTGTGGCAATGATGATAACCAGCTGACCAGGATTTATTTCTTTTTTTTCTTTTGTTTTTCCCATAAGAATCCCCCTATATGCTTATATTTGGCATAATGATTGTAAAATCAAAGCAAAAAAATTGGTACTAAGATTATGTTTATCCTTTTATATTATGTCGGCAAACAAACGTGAAAAAATTAAGACTTCTTTTGTCCAATTACAGCCTTTCTACTTCGTCAATGGAAATGTCCCTCGTATGCCGGGTATGGATCCACTCTTTTCTTCCCGCGTCCTTTATTCCGGCGATTGTTACCGGCAGCCACGTAAAGCAGTAAAACGGATATATAAAAAAACCAAGTATTATTTTCATATCCCATTTTTTATCAAACAACACTACAAGAGGTCCGAACAAAAGCTGCACAAGTACAATTACCGACCAGACTTCGTTCGTAAACGCATACCCTATTATGTAGAAAGGTGCCGCAGGGTATACCACTTCTGACCAGGAAAAAAGCATAGCCAATCCAAAACATATGAAACGTATTGGCTGGAACAGGTATATGGCGCAGTCAAAAGCCTTTAAGTCGGCTTCTTTGAATGCCTTTTTAAAAAGCTTCGGCAGATAACGTATTGCACAGTCGGTATGCCCCTGCATCCATCTTT
>JAAYBO010000361.1 GCA_012730095.1 Clostridiaceae bacterium | reverse complement strand
CTTCATACAAAAACATTTCAAAGCATTTTTGCGAGTTTCGACTTGCCCGAGCTGAACTGTACAGCTCTTGCAAATGAAGCTCTTTGTTGACGTTATTGTACAATAGTTCAAGTACGATAGTTCAAATTGCAGCACTGAGCAATGACAAAAGTTCAGCAGCCCGAATTAAAGGGTTCCGCGGGCACCGGTATTTCATCCTTTCTGCCTTCAGTGTATTCGTTAGTCCATATTGGCTGAGAAGGTTCGGCTCCTTCCTTGAAAAGCTGTTGCCATTGCTCATCGGTAAGGCGTTTGCCGCTTACAAACTCATAATATGAAAAAACGGCACCTCTTGTAAGATATAGCTTTCCGCCTATAGGTACAACGACAAAAATTTCAGAAGCCGGCCCGACTCCCACTTCGAGGTAACAGCCCGGAACAGTATGAACATCGGCAATTACAGCCATATTCCTGTCGGTTTCCGACAAAATAGGCCCTTCAGCCATTGAAAGCGTCAGCCACTCAAGGGTACCTCCGTAAATAAGAAGCGTGTTATATTCGTCAACTGTCAGTTCTTCATTTCTTAACTCCTTAACCGAACAATTTATCAAAAATGTCAGCAAGTCCTCAAACTGGGTTAACTTGTCGTGCATTCTATCGGGCAGTATTCCCTTTTGCAAAAGGTTTTCCTTTGAATACCGGGTCAGCCATAACAGCCTCTCATATACTTCAATGTTTGGTTCAACATAGCTTTTTATAACAGGGGGCGGCCAGTCCCCGCCGCATTCGGCTCCGCTCTGTTTGCCGTATAGTATCGTGTCATGCCTGAGTTCTGCCCAGCTTGCCAGCGCCGTATTCAAAGACTTGTATTTCCATGCCGGTTTATTCATAAAAGAGGGATACCCTTCGCCTAAATCGCAAAGAAGCGGTTTTAGTGTCCACAACCATCCGTAATACATATTGGATTGCCATATATCCTGGGAAAGCCCGTCAAATTTTTCTTTTACCTGCCTGAATCGCTCAGGATATCCGGGCCAGATGTCTGGTATTTTTTCAATGTTTATCAGTTGATTGTACGCTTCTTCCGAACCAAGCACAGCCATAATGTCCAGTCCGGAAGGCATGTTCCTTATAGGCGGGTTTACAAGCCTCTGAAGGATTTCGGAATCAGGTATATACCTCTGCCCCATAAAACGGAACTGCTTGCCCGATGGTGAATCAACAGTGAGAAAGGCCGTCTGGATTCCCGGAGATCGGAGGCTTTTCGCCTGTTCATAAAATTCACGAAGTTTTTCACTGACTGCAAACGAATCGGGATCAGGTTCCTCCCCGTAAATCTTTATCAGCAGATCCATATAATCGTATACTGTTAAATCGTCCGCTTTCCCGACATAAAAAACAGTAGGATCATAAATATTCTCCCAAAGATCTATATCCTGTTCTTCACGTTCTGAAGGCAGGAATATGGAATATGTAATAAGAAGAGATCGGACAATGGATTCGCCATTAATATTTCCTTCGCTATTTGACAGCGGAAAAGGAACAAGCCCATACCACATCATCGTCCTGAAAAACCGCTCAAGGTCGTGGTTCCTCGTGTAATGCCCCCGTACGGTGAACTGGCTGTAATCTACATCGCATCCCGCTATTTCGGATTCCGAAAAACCCGGTGCTTCAAGAATCTTACGATATTCACTGCCGGCCATCTTAGCCGCGTCTTCGGGAACATTGGCGGGAGGATCCAATTCAAGAGCTTTTTGCGCGACTAAAAAATACGCGATATTCTTCATTGCGGCTTTTTTTATATCCGGATTCTGCACGGTATTATATAAATATATTGATTTTTCAAGCATACTGCCGGTTAAAACCTCAAGGTCCGCAAGCAGCATTTCGGCTTCAAGGGTCCTTAAGCTGTAATCGAAGAAGATATGATACACCTGCAGAACAGAATCCACAGTAATAAAGCTTGGGATCTTTTTATATTCATTCTGTTCGTAAATATGAAATAATTGTACCTGATCGGAGCGGGTAACAACAAACAGATTGTTTTTCAGCATTTCTTTCTGGGCTTCGGTAAACTCCCCGAATTGATCCAGGTTTTCAATGTTGGAAAGATCGGGTTTAACACTGTACGGCGCAATTTTCTTCTCATATGAAACAGGCTTATAAGGAAGCTGTTTATATCCCCTTTCTCTTTCCGGAACAAATACAGGTTTTTGTGGCTCGTTATATATGTCAGGCTCAGATATGCCGGCGGATGGGATATCCGACGGTATAGGGGACGGCGTTGCTGTTGCCTTTGTAACCGGACCCGGGGTGGGCTCCGGTTTTTCATCCTTCGTTCTATTTCTGTTACATCCGGCTGTAAATACGATACAGATACAAATTATAACTAAAAAACATCTTTTTATGTACACACTCTTCCCTCCAATTCGGCGTTCTTCGCAAACTGCGTCGAAAAACAGGTGTTCAGGCGCCTTGCCAATCGCTCTTATTATTCTACCTCTATTTTGTCATGTTTCAATGATATGCCAATCCATCTCCATTTATCATCTGTTTTCACTTTTGCCCTTATTCTTTTCGCTCCTGTTACTTGTATATGCGATATATCTTCAAACAACGAGCTTTCGGCGATACCTTCGAATCCAAAACTCTTCCACCGGTAAACGTTTATCAGTTTACTTCCGTTATCGGCAAGCTCAATTGAAACAAGCTCATCAACCGAATCATCGTTCACGTCACAGAAGACATAGTCGTGAAAAGGCCTTGAAAGCCTTGAACCAAGCCATTTAGGATAGATTGTTTTTCCATTCCAGGCATAAAGGAAAGGCCTCTTTGCCATAACTGGATCAAGCCTTGTCTTTTTATATACTCCGATGGACAGTTCTTTTATACCATCGCCGTCCACATCCGCAATATGCACTCTCCACGGGTTTAAATTCTTCATATCGTATACCTGTATACGGTTTCCTCTATCTTTTTGGAGTGACACAATCACGAGGCTTTTCCCATATTCATCTCCCGGCAGTTTTAAAATCATAACAAGCTCTTTTTTATTATCACCGTCCAGATCGCCTGAGGAAACATTAAGTAAAAAGCTGTTTATAACACAGGCAAAAGCTATTATCACAGGAAGAAGCGGCATAATAATCCATTTTTTCTTTTTCATATCAAGTTTGCAACCCAACCGATTTAATAAACATTTCGTAATTACCTTTTTACTTTTTACAACACTTCCAGATTAAGTATATCAGCAATGTCTCGCTATATCAACAACCTGTGGTATTCCCCTTTCAATTACATTCGTGAGAATGTTGCTATGTTACT
>JAAYBO010000047.1 GCA_012730095.1 Clostridiaceae bacterium | reverse complement strand
TGAGAAATTAAGAATCTGTAAAATGCCCTGATTGATGCGAGGCTTCTTGAAATAGTTGTAACTGCCCGTCCTTGATTGTTCTGATATGCCATGTAGGTTGAAATCGTTGCTTTATTGCTTTGCTGGATACTGTTAACATTTTTGCACTGAAGAAATGCGATATATTGCTCGATATCCCGTTGGTATGACATAAGCGTATTTTGGGAAAGCTTTTTCTCATCTCTGAGATAATGGATAAATGCTGTAACCAGATTGTCCATTTTTCTATCACCCCTATATTCGAGTTAAGTTAGAAGACTTATACTTTTATATCTCGTGAACCTGAGCTGTCCCAATTCTGCCGATTTGTAGAGTGCTTTGGTAAAATAAGTATCCGCTTTTTGTGAAAATTATACCCTAACTGTTAGGCATTAATCAAACATGATATAAATTTCCGAATTATGTTACATAACAAAAATGCAGGCCAGATGCGTTGAACGAATATTTAAAAAAAATTTCATTAACAATAATTAACTTGTATTTCCCAAAACTAAACCCAAAAACCATTATTGAAAATAAAAAATTCAAATACCAAACTATAACCCATACCGATTAACTATAATCTATAAATTTTTCCTATATACTAATTTACCACTTAATTCATTTTTATGCAAACTTAACTTGTTTTATACTCACCGCGTATTATTCTGTCGGCAAGAAAAATACCTATTATTGTTTTTGCATCAGTTATTTCCCCGCTATTAACCATAGAAATGCAGTCTGTAACCGAATATTCGCCGCTTGTAATAAATTCGTCCTCGTCGGGGCATGCTTCACATTTAGTCAACCCGGTAGCCACATACATATGCAGCACTTCATCGGAAAAACCGGGCGCTGAATGTATTGTCATAACCTTATGCAGGTTTTTGGCCTGATAGCCTGTTTCTTCAGACAATTCTCTTTCGGCGCAGGCCACAGGTTCTTCATCTTTATCCAGTTTGCCCGCGGGTATTTCCAAAGAAATCATATCACATGGTTTCCTGTATTGCTTTACAAGCAGGATATTTCCATTATCTTTAATAGGAACAATAACAGCCGCTCCCGGATGCCGCACAACGTCCCTTGTCGCTTCCTTGCCGTTAGGAAGCAGGACAGTTATCTTTTCGACGTTAATAATATTTCCCGTATACTTTCTTTCTTCTTTAATTGTCCTTTCGAAGTAGTCCATTTTCAATCTCCCTTTTCCTTCATTTTTAAAATCTCGCCGGTTGCCAGCTTATCGCACCTGTTATTATATTCATTGTCGGAATGCCCTTTAACCTTAATAAAGTCAACAGAATGAACGTTTGTTAATCGTTCAAGCTCTTTCCAAAGATCCTGGTTTTTAAGCTCTTCCTTCTTATCACCGCGTGTCCAGCCGTTTCTTTTCCAATTATCTATCCAGCCCTCGTTAAACGAATTGATGAGATAGGCACTATCACTGTACAGTTTTACCCTGCAAGGCTCTTTCAGCGCTTTAAGCCCTTCAATTGCCGCCCTTAATTCCATTCTGTTGTTTGTGGTGTTTTTTTCGTATCCTGATAGAATTTTTTCTGTCCCTTTATATATAAGAATGGCTCCCCAGCCTCCATCACCGGGGTTGCCGGAACAAGCTCCATCGGTATATATTTCAACTTCTTTCACTTATCTATCTCCTTAGCAATTTCTCTTGCTTTTTTTGTGCATTCGATCATAGATGTAATTACCGCATCCCTGAAACCTTTGCGTTCAAGCATCGCAACGGCTTCAATAGTAGTTCCGCCGGGAGAACATACCATATCTTTAAGTTCACCGGGGTGTTTGCCTGTATCCAGAACCATTTTAGCAGCTCCGAGCACCGCCTGTGCCGCCAAACGGTAGCTTAACGCTCTTGCTATTCCGGATTGCACCGCCGCATCGGCCATTGCTTCAATAAATAAATAGACATATGCCGGACTGCTTCCCGTTACGGCTGTAACCTCACTCATAAGTGATTCATCCAGTTCTTCCACTTTTCCGACACATTTGAAAATACCTTTTACTGTTTCACGCTCAGCCTTATTAATACTTTTGTCAAAAGAAACAACTGTCATTCCCTCTCCTATCAACGTGGGGGTGTTCGGCATAGTGCGTACAATTTTTATGCTATCACCAAGGATTTTCTTATAAAACTTAATTGGAAGCCCAACAGCAACAGTAACAAAAATTGTTGAATCACTGAACGAACCAACGCATTCATTTAAAACATCTCTCATATAAACAGGTTTTACCGCAATAACAACAATATCGCATTGCTTTACAAGGGCGGGTATCGAAGACATTACTCGCACAGGATACAGGCTTGCCAGCTCTTTTGTTACTGTTTTGTTTATATCGTATGCGTACAATTCAAAATTACCGGTGTCGGCAATTGATAATCCTTTAATAAGAGCGCTTCCAATATTTCCGGTACCAATAAACCCTGTTTTTACAGCCATTGTACATACTCCTTCCATATAAACAACTGGAAAAACACATCAATTCCACAAATTAACAATCATCATCAATAAGGCTAATTTGCTCCGTCTGTTCAAACCGTATATTCAAATGACGGTACGCAAGACGTGTAGCCTTTCGGCCTCTCGGTGTTTTTTGAATAAAACCCAGTTGAATCAAAAACGGTTCATATACATCCTCAATCGTTTCCGCTTCCTCACCTGTAGAAGCTGCAAGGGTATCAAGCCCAACCGGTCCTCCGGCAAATTTTTGTATAATACAATATAATAAATTTCTGTCTTCCTTATCCAGGCCTTTTTCATCCACTTCAAGCGCTTCAAGGCCATATTTCGCTATCTTTATGTCTATAATCCCATTTGAGCGCACCTGCGCAAAATCTCTTATCCTTCTCAACAGGCGGTTCGCAATCCTTGGTGTCCCCCTTGCTCTTCCGGCAATTTCCACCGCCGCGTCGGCAGTTATTTCTATGTTTAGTATTTTTGCGGAACGCATTACTATTTTCTTTAACTCCTCTTTCGTATAAAGCTCCAAGCGGTTGATAATACCAAACCTGTCACGCAGGGGAGATGTTAGCAAGCCTGCTCTTGTAGTCGCTCCTATCAATGTAAACCTCGAAAGGTCAAGACGTATCGAACGGGCTCCCGGACCTTTCCCGATTATAATATCCAGGGCAAAATCCTCCATCGCCGGATACAGTATCTCTTCTACCGCTCGGTTAAGCCGATGGATTTCGTCGATAAAAAAAACATCCATAGGCGCAAGGTTAGTAAGGATTGCTGCAAGGTCTCCGGGTTTTTCAATCGCCGGGCCGGATGTTACCTTTATGCTAACCCCCATTTCCTGGGCTATAATACCTGCAAGCGTGGTTTTTCCAAGTCCGGGAGGACCATATAGCAATACATGGTCAAGCGGCTCTTTTCTCTGCTTCGCAGCCTCTATAAAAACCATCAGGTTTTCCTTAACCTTCTCCTGGCCTATATATTCATCGAAGCATCTTGGCCTAAGTCCCGCTTCTTCGAAATCTTCCCGCTTGAATTTATAGTCTACAATCCTTTCATCCAAAATTAACGCCTCCATTACAATTCCGTTAAGGTATTACTATGCCTAAGACAAAAACTCACTATTCGGCTCATAAAAGAGATAACAAACATTTATTAAATTAGCGTTCTGACAAAACAATAGTATCTTTTTAATTTTCGGTTTATATCACAAGACTCTTTAGAGCATCGCGAATAATATCTTCAAGGCTTTTATCGTCACTAAACACACGTGACACCGCGCTGTTCGCTTCATGTCCGGAATACCCGAGCATAATTAGGGCGCTGATAGCTTCCTGAATTTTGCTTGCCGGTTTATCAATACCCCCTGTTCCGGAGCTTGACAGTGCTTCAATATCACTGCTTATTTCTTTCTTTAACTTATCTTTTAGCTCAAATATAATTCTCATCGCTGTTTTTTTCCCAATACCGGGCGCCTTTACAAACGCGTTGACATCATCGGTCAATACTGCAAGTCCAAATTGCGAAGGATGCATAACAGAAACAACTGACATCGCAACTTTCGGTCCCACTCCGGAAACCTTTATTAGCTGCTCAAACATTTTCAGCTCTTCCTCTGTAAGAAACCCGAACAAAATCCAGCCATCTTCCCGTACATTCAGATATGTATGCATTTTTACTTCGGAACCTATACTGTTAAGCTTTTCAAACGTGTTCGTCGGAACAACAATACGATAGCCTATCGAGCCGGTTTCGACTACTATATAATCCTGTCCTTTTGCCGCTAAAACCCCTTTAATATATGCAAACATATACTTTTTACTTCTCCTTTAAAAATAATAATTTATGTCATCAAAACTTAGCCGATAAATATTGGAATACTTAATGACAGAACATTTTCCCTATCTTATTGCAGCTGAATAATCATATGCGGGTTATCCACAATTTTTAATGTTAAAGAGCATTTCCGCCGATTCTCGAACAATGGGCATGGCAAATTGCAGCAGCCAGCGCATCGGCAGCATCATCGGGTTTTGGGATCTTTTCAAGGTTTAGTAAAATTTTAACCATATGCTGTACCTGAACCTTGTCTGCCCGTCCATACCCGGTAACACCCTGTTTCACCTGGAGCGGAGTATACTCGTATACCGGTATTCCTGCACGTGCCGCGCATAAAAGCGCTACACCCCTGCCTTGTCCTACTTTAATAGCTGTTTTTGAGTTGTTGTTGAAAAACAAATCCTCAACCGATACTGCATCCGGCATGTATTTGTCAATTAACTCAACGAGGCCTTTTTCCAATACAAGTAAACGGTTTGCCAGCGGCAGTGAAGCACTTGTCGTAATGACGCCGTAATCAATCAGTTGAAAACGGTTTCCGCTGTAATTTACAATTCCGTACCCCAAAATGGCAAACCCCGGATCAATTCCCATTACAACCACAATCTATTTCTCCTTATGCTATGTTATTGAGTAAATAAAAAATCAAGTATTGCATAAATATACATTCTAATGTATAATTATTAAAATGAATAATTTTCCGCAAATCTGCAATATGCTAATATTTTAACATAGAATGGGGAGATTTTGTATGGCAAATAAGGAAAAAGTTGTACTTGCGTACTCCGGCGGCCTTGATACTTCAATAATTATTCCATGGTTGAAGGAAAACTATGATTACGAAGTTATCGCAATGGCAGCGGATGTCGGACAGGGAGAAGAACTTGAACCGCTTAACGAAAAAGCTATAAAAACAGGTGCTTCTAAATTGTATATTGAAGATCTGAAAGAGGAATTTATCACCGATTATGTCTTTCCGACATTGAAAGCAGGTGCGAAATACGAGGGGAAATACCTCTTAGGCACTTCTTTTGCAAGGCCGATTATAGCAAAGAGAATGGTTGAAATTGCCAAAAGGGAAGGAGCCGTTGCGATTGCGCATGGAGCGACAGGCAAAGGCAATGACCAGGTGCGTTTTGAACTGACGGTAAAAGCCCTTGCCCCCGAACTTAAAATAATCGCCCCGTGGAGAATATGGGACATACGTTCCCGCGAGGACGCGATAGACTATGCGATGGCGCGTAATATTCCCATACCGGTTACCAAAGAGGATAATTACAGCCGTGACAGGAACTTATGGCATTTAAGCCATGAGGGTTCCGAGTTGGAAGACCCGGCGAATGAGCCTTGCTACGATAAGCTTTTGAAGCTTTCGGTCACACCTGAAAATGCTCCCGACAAACCTGCTTATATTGAAATTGAATTCGAACAGGGCATACCGGTAAAACTGAATGGTTCCATCAAAAAGCCCGTTGACCTTGTAATGGAGCTAAACAAAATTGGCGGAGAAAACGGGATCGGGATTATAGATATTGTTGAAAACAGGCTTGTCGGAATGAAATCAAGAGGTGTTTATGAAACTCCCGGGGGCACAATATTGTATGCCGCCCATCGGGAACTTGAGCTGCTTTGTCTTGATCGTGACACTTTGCATTATAAGGATATATTGTCACACCGTTTTGCAGAACTTGTATATTACGGTCAGTGGTTCACCCCACTTCGTGAAGCCCTATCGGCTTTTGTCGATTCTACGCAAAAAACGGTTACAGGCAAAGTCAGGCTTAAACTTTACAAAGGAAACATTATTCCTGCCGGAACTGAAGCCCCTTATTCGCTGTTCAGCGAAGAACTTTGCACCTTTGGCAGAGACGAAGTATATAACCAGAAAGACGCGGAAGGATTTATAAACCTTTTTGGCCTCCCGACTAAAGTACAGGCAATGATGAAGAAAAAATGCGGGCTTGAATAATATCCGGTTTTTCGAGGCTGGATTGCGAAAAATCCGAATTCTATGAATATGGAGGAAATGTAATGAAGCTGTGGAGCGGTCGTTTTTCAAAATCTACGGATCCGCTGGTTGATGATTTTAACTCGTCTATCCGTTTCGATAGCCGCCTATATAAGCATGATATCTTAGGAAGCGTGGCTCATACAAAAATGCTTGGGAAATGCGGAATTATTCCCGAGGAGGAATCTTCGCTAATTTGCAAAACGCTTCTTGAAATCCTTGCGGATATTGAAAATGGCAATATCGAATTCGAAGCCGACGCTGAAGACATACATATGAATATTGAGAAAATCCTTATATCCCGGATAGGAGAAACAGGCAAGAAGCTGCACACCGGGCGTTCAAGGAACGATCAGGTATCCGTTGACACGCGAATGTATTTAAAAGATGAAAATATTCAGATTCGCAACATGATCACGGAGTTTATATCTGTGCTTATCCGTATCGCGGAGCAGAACCTTGATGTTATAATGCCTGGTTATACGCATCTGCAGAGGGCTCAGCCCGTAACATTCGCCCATCATCTGATGGCATATGTTCAAATGCTGCTAAGGGATCGGGAAAGGCTTTCGGATTGTTATGCCCGTATGAATGTCATGCCCCTTGGTTCATGTGCTCTTGCCGGTACAACCTACAATCTTGACAGGAGAATGACGGCTATAGAGCTTGGGTTTGACGCAATTACCGAAAACAGCATAGACGCCGTATCGGACCGTGATTTTGTACTGGAAATGGCTTTCTGTCTTTCAGTTTTAATGATGCATATGAGCCGTTTCAGTGAAGAGATTATTTTATGGTGTTCCCATGAATTCTCCTTTATAGAGCTTGATGATGCCTTCAGCACAGGAAGCAGCATCATGCCGCAGAAGAAAAATCCTGATATTGCGGAGCTGGTCCGTGGAAAAAGCGGTCGGGTATACGGCAACCTGATGGCTCTGCTGACTGTGATGAAAGCTCTGCCGCTGGCCTATAACAAAGATATGCAGGAAGATAAGGAGGCAATATTCGATTCAATTGATACGGTAAAAATGTGCCTTCCGGTATTCACAAAAATGATAGAAACAATGAAAATAAACCGTGACAATATGCTTAACGCGGCCAAAAGCGGTTTTACAAACGCTACCGATATAGCCGATTATCTGGTAAAAAGAGGCGTGCCATTCCGCGATTCGCATAATATAACCGGAAAAATAGTTGCTTACTGCATAGAACATAAAAAGGACATCAGCGAACTGACAATGGAAGAGTTCAATTCCTTTTCGCCTGTTTTTGAAGAAGACATTTACAACGAAATTACGCTTAAAGCGTGTGTGAACGGCAGAAAGCTCACGGGAGGGCCGGCTGAGGAAAGCGTAAAGGCATCAATTGCAAAAGTGAAAAAACTTCTTTAATAAGCAAACACAGGAAGGCTGTCCGACAGCTTTCCTGTATTTTTTTAAATTCATAGTATTCGTTCCCATGGCTTAATCGGTATATCCGGTGCAGATTCAGTGACCCTTTATAAAAAGCCCCGGCTTTTCTACCGGAGCTTTCAATAGGGTTTTGCTTTCTTATCAAGGGCTTTGCCCATACTATACCAGGAATCTCTTAGCTTCTTCCTCATAGCTCCGTCAAGTGTACTTTCAATAACATCATTAAACTGTCTGCGCATTCTGTGGTATTCTCGAATATCAAATTCTTCTTTCTCTAACAGTGCGTCCATTTCTTCCAGCCATTCCATAAGATAATCGATACCCATATATTCCTTGGAAGCCTTTTTCTTTAAATGTGCTACCACAAGCTTTACCGCTTTTCTTTTTACATCGGCATCGGTTAATTGTTTTTTTGTGCTTTTTTCAGTCTTAACATCCATTACCGCTCCTACTCCTTTCTATTATAACGAGGTAAAAGATGGGCTTACGCCCTACCTCTGTTTTCGTCAAGCAAAGACATGTGCAAAAATCTTTTATTTCTGCTTCAATGGTGGGTATACTCCATCACTGTGGGGGCATCTGATAAAATGGCCTTGTGCGAAATTACGCGACAAAACTAGGCTCTGAAAATAACGGAAGCCTCGTTATACTGTAAATAACTATGAACAAACTAATGTAAATAAATATTTCTGCAAAACAAGCAAACCACAGGAACGTTATAAAATTGCTAAAATACTATAATTAATTGCACCGGACTGCAAACAGTAAAATTCCCGGTGCATTATTATTATATCTTAAATCTTCCAGAAATGCAAATTCAAAATAAGGCAAAAATCGGAACTTTATTTCCGCGGGTCCTGCTTTGGGTGTTTCGTTTCCTTGGGCGACAATGCACATAACGATAACACGCATAAAAATCAGAATATTTTTGAAAAGAGGTCAATATGTATCCGCTGTTACAGCACAGTTCTTGTGAAGAGATATTATACAATGGCCATACAAAAGCTGGAGAGTAACGGCAGAGCACGGCTAGTAAGTAATTAATTTCTTACCGTTTAGCTTTTCAGGATCTATCAGGCTTTCCTTTCCTTTTGGAACAACAACGGTCCTCGGGTCGCCGTCGCTTATATACATCCTGTCCCTTGTCATATTCGGAAGCCAATATGTAAGGTCGAACTTTATCTCTTCCTTGCCCTGTGAACGAATACGAGCTACATAACCGGGATTATAGTCTTTATGAATGGAAGGCACGCTCGGTGTCGACCCGACTGCCATAATAGTCTCATGGAAATAACGGGTACCTTCAAATTCTCCCTGTTCCATCGCGTCTTTCAGTTCTTCAGGCGCTTTTCCTCCATGCGGCAGGGCGAGCGAATAAAATGAACCGTCTTTTATTATCTCCTGCAAGCGTTTTTGATTCCTGCCGAGTCTTTCATAAATCTGATCACGGTTCTTTGATTCTGAAAAATTGAAATGTCCCCATGAATGGTTACCGACTTCAAAACCGTAACTTGTCAATATTTCCAGTCTTTCTTTCAATGCACCGGCGCCTTCGAAAGTCTTTTCTTCCTTATCCATATTCAAATAGAAAATACCTCTAAGCCCGAAATCGGGATGCTTCTGGCTGAACTTAATCATTATTCCAACGGCAGATTTGGGATTTACAACCAGCTTGCCGTTTTCCTCGATTAGGTTGAACTGTCCGGAAGAACCGTCATCAAACGTAAATACCATTGGCTTCATGCCCGCGGGAACCGATATGTTATGATCTATGAAATCACGCATGCTGATAAGCCTGTAACCTTTATTATACAACGTCTCAAGCAGGTTTTCGAAAGCGTCGAATGAAGTTGTGAACTCTACATCTGTTGTTAAATCCAAATCCTCTATAAAATTGTGAAACATGATAATCGGTATATCACCGGACTCATTCGGCTTTATTTCCGAATAATCAACAGGCTCTATTTCTATTTCCGGTGCTGGCGACAACGCTGCCTGTTCCGGAGATGATACAGCCGGTGTCGGTGACAAGGCTCCATGTTCAGGAGATGAAACGGCCGGTGTCGGAGAAGTTGCTGAAGTTGACGGTTCCTGTTCGGTTCCGGGTTCCTTTGGTTCGTCGATTATTTGTTCCGAAGGCGGAGTTTTTTCATTCCCGCTTTTAATAATGCATGACACCGCTATTAACAAACATACTGCCAGCGATAACATAATGATTCCTTTTAAGATTCTCATCTTTTGTTTTCACTCCCAAAGCATTAATATTCTATCCCGTTTCTTGCACATATTCCTTTGTCATAAGGATGCTTTACTTTTTCAATTAATGATATATAGTCTGCAAGCTTACGCAAACTGTCCGATGCATCACGGCCTGTACATATTATTTCCGTTTTTCCCGGTTTTTTTATTAACACATCCGCTATATCTTCTTCCGAAAGCAGCCTGCTGCCAATAACGTCAAGAATTTCATCAAGCACAACCACATCCCATTTCCCGGATAAAATTTCTTCGCGGACGTGCCGCCAGCCTTCTTGAAGATCTTCTTGCGTTTCAGCCAACTGTTTTTCAGTCATTTTCCACAGGAATAAAGGATGTCTCTGATTCGGGCGGAAAAAATAAAGCTTTCCGGTAAACTTCTCCAATATATTTTTCTCACCTGTTACCGTATTCTTTAGAAATTGGACAAAAAAAACCTTAAGACCCGCTCCAAGAGCCCTCACCGCAAGACCTGCCGCGGCGGTGGTTTTTCCTTTTCCATTACCGATATACAGGTGGATCATTCCCTGTGACAGCATACCGTTTCCTTTCAGAGTAATAGAAAAAAATACAGCACTGAAAAACAAATATATATTTGTCTTAAGCAATACCGCAGCTACTAAAAAATAATTTAATTTTATTATATTACAATATGTTTCGTACCGCAACGAAAACTACGCACATGCCCGCTATTTTCTGTATTTACTGAAGGGGTTCGGCGTTTTCCCGATTCCTTTATATCTGCCGGCAGGCTTCGCTTTCCTGTTCATTCCGATAATACTGCCGACAGCTCCGGCCAGTATGCCTGACAATATCATTATAATCGCGCGGCTGTTCAGCATGAAATCTTTATAAGCAATACTGCTGGCCATATATAGTATGATCATATATAAAAGCCCGCATATTGTTCCCTTTAGCACCCCGTTTTTTTGGTTAAGAACCCCTGATTTAAACCCTGCCGCAATTAAACCCGTCAATGTGGCAATCAATACTGCAATCGTAGTATACTTTTCGGGAAAATCAGTAAAAGCCAAAACAGCAGCTAAAATTAACAGAACCGGAACAGTAATGCCGTAAGCGGTTATCAGCGCGGAACCAATGCCATACCCTTCCGTCTTGACTGCGCTACGGCTTTTTGTCTTATCCAACATACTATTCCCCCCTAAATTTACTTATACTGTTCAGACGCTGCTATTCGAACTATTGTACTATAGCGGCGGCAAGGAGCTTCATTTGCAATTCATACCGGGTAAACAGCGGGTGATTAGCGGGTCGAGGCATTGCTGCCGCGTTCCAGTTGGTACGCGGCTCTGATTCGGGTGTTTTCGGTGACGCCGGGCGACATGCTCCAGCGCCCTGCTGCTTAAAGGATACTTAGGAGTGGTTTCCTTTTATTGTACAATAGTTATTAAACTGCTACATACCTGAACAGTAACCTTCGCTTCAATGTATGCACGGCGAACAGACTTTAGAACCGGTTAAACCATGGAAATCACTTCCTGTATTATTAATAAAGCTGTAACATCATTACGTTAACTTGAATAAACTGTTATTGAAAATAATATCAGGGGGTCATGAACATGGGCTCACGTGAAAGAGGAATGTTTGGATGCAACAGTGAAATATTGTTCTTCATTATCCTGTTCCTGCTTCTGTTCTGCAGCGATTGCTGCGGATGCGGTATACGTAATTAAAAGCATGGAATGGGAGAATTTAACGTAAAGGAGGGAATAATAATGTCAGACGGATTCTTTGGTGATCGGAACAATAGTGAAGTTCTTTTCTTCATTTTGATTTTCCTGTGCTTGTTCTTTAAGTGTGATCATAATCGTGTGCTTGGTTTCGGCGACAAGTGCTGAATCAAAATACTCTAAATTGAAAAAAGCGCATAAATATTACCTTTAATAATTTCACCACTCATAATAAAAGAAGCGGCACTCCGCTTCTTTTGCTTTAAACTTACAGCCTCTGCTGCCTTTTCATATTCATTATTTTTATGCCGCCCGCCGGTCAATTATATTCTTCCCGTTCGGTACTAAGATTTTTCACTTCCTTAACATAGCAAATAAGGTATATGGCAGACGCGGCAATTGAGATTACAGTACCCGCCCACATAAAATATACTGCCGCGGGAATGTTTAAAAAAGCAAGTACGATCCCCGCAAAAAGAACAGCGGCGGCAGCCTTTCCAACCCAATTCGATGAAACCACGATTTTCTTGCGAAGGAAAAACAAAGATCCAATAATCATAGCAATCTCTTTAATTAGAAGAATGAAGAAAAAATAATACGGCAGCCTCTCATCCCCGGCCAAAAGCAGCAGAGCGGTTAATTGGATTGCTTTATCAGCGAACGGATCGGCAAGTTTTCCGAAATTAGTTATAAAATTGTACTTCCGTGCGATATATCCGTCCAGGATATCGGTTAATTCAGCAAGAATAAAAATAATTAAGCTCTCCGTCCATTTTTCTGAAATTATTAATAAAGCCATTACAGGGACCGCTATAAGTCTAAGTATTGTTAAAATGTTAGGTACATGCCGCCATTTGCTCTTATTCATCCTCGAAGTTCTCCCCCTGCATGAATATATTGTTAAGCAGTTGATATAAATCAGAGTGATATTTTTTCATATTGACAGGTTTTAATTGCCTGTTTGCCCAGACATGTTCGGTTTCGCCGGAAGCAGCAGGTTTTATGCCGCCCTTTCTGAAAATCTCATACCGGAATATAATCCGTGCAGGTTTCATATCCTTAACACCGGCTTTTACAATTACCGTGTCACCATAATAACACGGAGACATGTATCTGCATTTCAAGCCCAGTAAAGGAAGCATAATCCCATCCTTCTCTAACTGCCCGTACGTTATACCTGCTTTTTGTATCAGATCGGTTCTGCCGCATTCAAACCATATAGGGTAAACCGAATGATGGACAACACCCATTTGATCCGTTTCCTGATATCTAACAACAATTTCAGTTTCTGATAACATTCAGCCCTCCCAACATTACAATGCCAAAATTTTATTTAGCTCAATCATTTCTTCGTCAATCGTTTTTTTCATTGAAAGGGCTTCGGCTAAATCATAATCGGTAATCTGTCCGTTTATAAACGACACTGCTCTGTTTACATGTCCATCTCTCAGCAGTTTAACCGCATGAGCGCCCATACGGCTTGCCATTACCCTGTCATAAACCGTAGGGCTTCCTCCGCGCTGAATATGACCTAAAATAGTTGCCCGGGTTTTAATCTCGGTTTTCTTTTCTATGTATTCGGCTATTTCCACAGCTCCGCCGACACCTTCCGCAATAACGACAAGATAGTGTTTTTTCCCGCGGTTTCTTCCTTCAATAATCGGCTTTATTATATCTATATCTATATTAAAGTCCTTTTCCGGCAAAACCACAGCTTCCGCGCCTCCCGATATCGCAACATTCAGCGCGATATACCCGGCTTTTCTGCCCATAACCTCAAGAACACTGCAGCGTTCATGCGAATATGCCGTATCCCTTATTTTATCTATAGCATCCTGCACAGTGTTCATTGCAGTATCGAAACCTATTGTATATTCCGTGCATGTAATATCGTTATCAATAGTACCGGGTATACAAATTACCGGTAGTCCTTTTTTGCCCAAGTCAAGAGCTCCGCGGTACGAGCCATCGCCACCGATAACAACAAGCGCATCAATTCCAAAAACCCCCGCAATTGCTATTGCTTTATTTACACCCGCTTCAGTATTAAACTCCGGTGATCTTGCAGTTTGAAGCGCAGTACCGCCCCTGTGTATTAAATCGCCCACCGAACGCGCTGTCATTTCTTCAATATCGCCCTTTAAAAGGCCTTCATAACCTTTCCGAATGCCCATAACCTTAAGCCCATAATATATGCCGGCTCTGACAACGGCACGTACCGCAGCGTTCATTCCGGGAGCGTCGCCTCCGCTTGTTAAAACACCTATAGTCTTTAACTTGCCCATTCTTCCACCACTCTTCTAAATATATAATGAATAGCCCGTGTTATTCACACGGGCATACTTATGAATGCATTATTAAAATAAATAATCAGAAGCCTTTTTCTATTATTATGCTGTGGGCTTCTTCCACTTCACCTTCCGGAACTGATACTTCAAAATAGTTGTCGTTTTTTTCTTTCTGGCTGACCGGATTCAGCTTTACAAGTATACCTTCAGCTTCAAGAATTGCTTTAAGTTTTTCAGCCATCTCCTTGTTTTGGGCCATATATACAACAGTCCACATTTTACGCTCCCCCCTGTTAATTCAGGTCTTTTAAACAACGGAAGAAACTGCCTGGCAATTTCAAAAACCAGCAGGATATCCATTACCGGCTGTATCGATTGTAATAACTACGACATTACTATATATTATTTTCAAAAAAAACGCAAGTAACAAACCTTTTATTCATCCATTTATTTCCAAATTGCGTTTTTTGCCGGTACTATGTCCTGTTTTACATTCTCTGCGCCCAGCATGTTCTTCAATTCACTTATAAGAGTCTTATTCAGCGATACTCTAAAGCCTTTTTTTATTGTACCCGCATGATAAATATATACCGGGATTGTTCCGTCAAAGTATTTCAGTATCGAACAGACAGCGTGGACAACTTTCTTGCCGGTATCCGCGGGTATGCGTACTTTCAGGCACTCCATCACAGCCTGATATTCTTTATTTATTTCCTGAATATTGCCTGTGTTTTTTGTTGTTCCGCCGGATAAAGCAGAGTTTCTTATCGACTCAATAGGTTTTTCACCCTTAACAATCGGCTTTGCCATATCCATAATAATTTTTGGCGCCTCATCTTCCCTGACGCTAATTTTTCCCTCAATCCAGATCGGCAATTCCGGTTTTAGAAAAGCCCCATATTTTTCGAGTGCGTTTGGAAATACAATCACTTCCATCTGCCCCAGCAGATCCTCCACGGTAATAAAAGCCATCAATTGATTGCTTTTTGTCGTAATAGTCTTGATATCGGTGACTAAACCGGCAACACGGGCAAAAGCACCGTCTGCGACATTGTTTCCGGATACGTCGTCAGGCTTTTCCTCGTCTGTCAAATCAACGGAATGAACAGTTACCCAATTATTTATGTCATCTTCAAACTCTCTTAAAGGATGTCCGGACAAATATAACCCAAGCATATCCTTTTCCATTGCCAGAAGAAGCCTGTCGTCATATTCATCAATCTCCGGGTATGACACGTCAAAACAGGCGGACTTCAAATCCCCGCCGTCGAAAAAAGACAGCTGGCCTTCCATTTTCATTTTTTTAACATGCGTGATGTTGTCGATTATCTTTTCGTACGAGTTAATAAGTCTTGAACGATAGACCTTCAGTGAATCAAAAGCACCGCTTTTTATAAGGCTTTCAACACACCGTTTATTCAAATCCCTTCCTTCCATTCTCTCGCATAAATCAGGCAAACTTATAAACGGACCGTTTTTTTCCCTTTCCGCAATGAGCTGTTTCACAACACTTGTGCCGACATTTTTAACAGCCGCAAGCCCAAACCTTATTTTGCCGTCGGACACCGTAAACCCAAGACCGCTTTCATTAATATCGGGAGGAAGTACCTTAATACCCATTTTTCTGCATTCATATACATAGCGTGATATTTTTTCCGGTGAACCAAGAAAACTGTTCAAAAGCGCCGCCATAAATTCAACCGGGTAATAGTGCTTAAGCCAAGCGGTCTGATACCCAACAACAGCATATGCGGCGGCATGGGATTTGTTAAACGCGTAGCTGGCGAAATCAGACATTTCATCAAATATCTCATTTGCCGTTTTCTCATCCAGACCATTGCGTATAGCGCCCGGAATTATCACTTTCCCGGATGAATCCGTTTCCCCGTAAACAAACCTTTGACGTTCATCATCCATTACTTCCTTTTTTTTCTTTGACATAGCCCTTCGGACAAGATCGGAGCGGCCAAGCGAATACCCGGCCAAATCCCTTACAATCTGCATTACCTGTTCCTGATAAACAATACAGCCATAAGTTACATCAAGAATCGGCTCAAGCAAAGGATGGGCATACCGGATTTCTTCCGGATTTTTTTTATTTCTGATATACCTTGGTATTTGATCCATAGGACCAGGGCGATACAAAGATATTCCGGCAATAATGTCTTCTATTGAAGAAGGCTTTAGTTCGGTAAAAAACTGTGTCATGCCTGAGCTTTCCAATTGAAACACCCCTGCAGTGTCACCATCTGATATCATCTTAAAAATTTCCGGATCATTCATATCAATATTATCGATATCAATCTTTTTCTCATGGTTCTTTTCTATCATGCTTACCGCGTCACGTATTACCGTAAGTGTTCTGAGACCGAGGAAATCCATTTTCAAAAGCCCCAGCTCTTCAAGCGTTGTCATCGGAAACTGGGTAGATATATTTCCTTCGCTCTGGTAAAGAGGAACATATTCGGTAATCGGTTCGCTTGAAATAACAACTCCCGCAGCATGTGTGGAAGCATGCCGCGGCATTCCCTCAAGAAGAATGGCGGTATTAATCAGCTCATGTACTCGGTGGTCGTTTTCGTAGGCCTGTCTTAATTCATTATTCAATTCAAGAGCCTTCTTTATACTCATACCAATTTGCATCGGTATCATTTTCGCGATTCTGTCAACCTCGGAATACGGAATTGCCAATGCCCGTCCTACATCCCTTATCGCCGCCCTTGCGGCCATAGTTCCAAAGGTTATTATTTGGGCTACCCTGTCTTTTCCGTATTTGTTAACTACATAATCGATTACTTCACCGCGTCTTTCATAGCAGAAATCTATATCAATATCGGGCATGCTTATTCTTTCCGGGTTAAGAAACCTTTCAAATATTAGGTTATAGCGTATCGGATCAACATTCGTGATTCCAAGGCAGTACGAAACCAAACTCCCCGCGGCCGAGCCCCTGCCTGGGCCGACCATTATATTGTTTTCCCTTGCATAACGGATAAAATCCGATACAATAAGAAAATAGTCCACATAATTCATCTGTCTGATAACCGAAAGCTCATATTCAAGCCGTTCCAAAAGAGACTTGTCTTCTTTATAACGCTCATGAAAGCCTTTCAAACATAATTCTCGCAGATAATAAAACGGTTCTGTGTTTTCCGGCACTTGAAATGTAGGAAGCCGGGGGTTTCCAAACTCAATTTCGACATTGCATTCGCCGGCGATTTTAACAGCATTTTCGATAGCTTCAGGACAATAATGAAAATGATTGTACATTTGATCCGGGGATTTCAAGTAGAGTTCATCTGTTCTAAATGTCATCCTGTCTTCATCTTCAATTGTTTTTGCCGTTTGTATGCACATCAGTATTTCCTGTGCTCTTGCGTCCTCTTTGTTCAGATAATGAACATCATTCGTGGCAACAAGCGGGATTCCGGTTTCAGTTGACAGCTCGCGGAGTTTCATATTGACAAATTTCTGTTCTTCAATGCCGTTATGCTGAAGCTCAAGGTAAAAGTTCCCCTTGCCGAAAATAGCTTCAAACCGGACAGCAAGTTCTTTTGCCCTCTCATACCTGTTCTCCGCCAGAGCTCTCGGAATATCTCCCGCAAGGCATGCGCTTAAACAAATCAAGCCTTCATGGTATTGTTCCAAAAGGCTTATATCAATTCTCGGCTTATAGTAAAAACCTTCGATATAACCTGCTGAAACCAGCTTCATAAGGTTTTTGTAACCTGTCGAGTTCTTTGCAAGCAATATTAAATGGCCCTGATCGGCATCAAGCCTTGAATCCTTGTCAAACCTGGAACGCGCGGCAGTGTAAACCTCGCATCCCATAATCGGCTTAATCCCGTTTTTTACGCAAGCTCTGTAAAAGTCTATCACACCAAACATAGACCCATGATCGGTAATTGCAACCGCATCCATTCCAAGCTCCTTAACCTGTTCCACAAGCGAATCAATCCGGCATGCTCCGTCAAGAAGGCTATATTCGGTATGAACATGCAAATGAACAAAAGAACCCATTTATCATGCCCCTTTTAAAGAAATGCTCAAAAACAAATGTTCCTATAAATTATAACATAACGGAACTTAGCTGCAAACTTTCATACTTTCATATTTTTGTCCATAAGTTTCTTATTTAAGGATACGCAGGAATAGTGTTCGCAAGTTACCTTACGAACTATTGTACAATAACGTCAACATAGAGCTTCATTTGCAAGAGATATATAGTTCAGCTCGGGCAAGTCGAAACTC
>JAAYBO010000360.1 GCA_012730095.1 Clostridiaceae bacterium | reverse complement strand
GGGCGGTATAAGTCACAAGCCGCAAGCATAGGCCTTTTACCGCGTTTTTTTAAGAAATTGGCCAGTTTCGCGGCGGTTGTTGTTTTTCCCGAACCCTGAAGGCCTGCCATCATATACACGCTGGGCGGTGCCGATGAAAAACTGATATTTTCGGTCTTTCCGCCCATAAGTGAGATTAGTTCTTCATGCACAATTTTAACTACCTGCTGTCCGGGAGTAAGGCTGTCCAGCACATCCTGGCCGACTGCCCTTTCGGATACTTTTGCAATAAAATCCTTAACAACCTTGAAGTTAACATCAGCCTCAAGAAGCGCCAGCTTTACTTCTCTCATCATTGCTTTCACATCTTTTTCAGTTACTCTTCCGGCCCCTCTTATTTTTTTTATAACGCTTTGCAGTTTTTCTGACAGTCCTTCAAAAACCATTTTTTCACCTTCCAGGTGTTGTTTACATTGTTATAATACTATTCACTGCTTTTTTATATACACTTTCAAATGCTGCGGTTCGCAGAGCAAAATATATTTTAATAACACTAAAGTTCTGATATAACTTTTTCCAGTTCCTTCGCGCAAATATCAATTATACGGTTTTGATAATCTGCGTTATCCACGTTTTTCAATCCTTTTAAATTTTCCAATACCGCACGAAGGGTTTTTTCATGTTTAGCAAACCTGCTTACAAGCCCAAGTTTTTTTTCATATGACTTAAGGGCTTCCTTTCCCTTTTTAACCCCGTCGTATACTCCCTGCCTGCTTATGTTCAACTGTCCTGCAATCTCTCCAAGAGAACAATCTGCATTATAATGCATATCAAGAATTTCAAATTGTCTTTTGGTAAGCAATTGCCCGTAAAAATCAAGCAATATGGCAATCTGGGTACACTCTTCCATGAAACCACCTGTTAAGCATTTTTGCTTTACACCTTAAAAATTATACTGTTTTACGAAATAATTGTCAAGCATGAAATTATTAAGATATCCCGGCTTTCTCCAAAAAAGAAAACACAATATTTTCATATGCTTTTGGATCTGAACGCATTGACTTTGCATGCCCTGCACCAGGTGCTATATATAGCTCGGCACAGCCTTTCTTCACATTACGCATCTTAATGCTCATTGAGGTCGGCACATAATCATCAGATTCTCCGTGGATGAATAAGACAGGTTTATTTATATTTTTCACATCATCATATGGATTTACGCTTTTTACGCTGAATTTCCCTTGCAGCCATATGAAAAAATCCGCTATTTGCATTAAAGGGAAAGCAGGAAGGTGGTAATCGCGCTTCAAAAGATATCTAAGAAGCTCCCAAAGGCTTGAATACGGGCAATCGGCAATATAGAAGTCCGCTTTATCCTCCATTCCGGCATATTGAAGCAGCGTCGCAGCCCCCATCGACTCTCCGTGGATTCCTATTATCGCAGAGCCGCCAACTTGTCCGCGAATATAATCAACAACTGCTTTAAGATCGTATTTCTCAAAATAACCATATGTTGTTGTTATGCCTCCGCTTTTACCATGACGCCTGTGATCGTACAAAAACAGGTTCCAGCCCCGTTTGTAATACATCCCTGCGTATTTTATCATACAGATTCTTGATACTGTAACACCATGGCAAAAGATAACGGTCCTGCCATCCGATTTTTCATTCCGTACGAAACTTCCGGAAATCATATATCCAAACGGGGACGGCACTATAATATCCTCTTTTTTCAGTTGTTCATACCAATTTATATCAAATGATGGGTTTTCAGATTCATATTCCAATATTCTTCCAATGTTTTTTAAAGGTATATAAATTACCCTTCGAGAAAAATAAAACCCCGACAAAGTTAAAAGGGTTATAATGATCAATAATAAACATATAATATATGCGATCATCTAATAATCCTACCCCTAACATTAGTAATCTAAAACTGTTCTGCCCATCAGTATCCCGGAAACGGATCGTCAATTTCCATTGCCTGCACTTCTGCGTCACTAACACCTGTATATAGAGTTGTAATGCCGTCTTTTCGTATCAGGCCGGCACTGAACAGCACATCCTTTAAATCCTCCCGCTTGGCAGGCCCTGACAAAAAATCGCTGCGTTCAGCTATGATTTGATACCTGCTGAAGGTTAAAGTCTTTGGATCAAGAATAAATGTCATTGGGTAATACTGTCTGTTTGTACCCCGAATGAACCTCGCAACATGCCCTAACACCCCGACTTTCCCATCGGGCAGAAGAACCGGCTCATTGCATCCGCCCCATTCCATTGGATCAAAAAGATTAAGAAGAACCGCTCGTTCTATTATATCCTGAGATATATCGAATAGGGACGGTACTGTGGTAAATCCTATTTTGCCCCGGCCGCCTGTCTTTCCCTGAGGGCGTGTAAAAACCCCAATGCTTCCGTCTGAAAGTTCCACAAGTCGAATATCCTTCATACCTTTTGGTCCTTTAATCAACTCGCCCATCTTTTCAAGGGATTCTCCGTAATAAATTACCGTTCTCCACTGAAGCTGTCCGGGGTTATTCTCATCCGGGAATATTTCAGTTCCACCGAATATATGCCAGCGGCTAATTCTTGTATAAAAAGGATCCTGCAATTCATATACCGGCATCGTTTTATCAACTGAATAACTGCCATCGGGATTTTCCTGAAAGAAAATCGCTCTGGCGTTTTCACTGTTCCGTCTTTCAACCCTAACAACCATATAAGTTTTTTCCTTGTAAACAAAGGGCGCGGTGGGGTTGTATGTGTCGTGCCCGTCCATCCCCCGGAAAATAATTTTCCTGGGATTATACTTTCTTTTACTTCTCATTCTGTATTCTTCAAGAAGTGTTTCAATTGTTTTAATTTTCTCCATGTTTATAACCCAAACGCCTTATAAAGCTCTCCCATTTCAATTTCAGCCAATGCGATTCTTTGATCTGCGGCGCCGTAATATATCCTGATCTTGTCGTCATCACAGATTATACCACAGGTAAATACAACATGGTTAAAAAAACCGTATTTTTCATAGTCTGTTTCCGGTTCCAGAAGAGGCGTTCGGGTTTTACACAACATTTTATCCGGATGCATACTGTCGGTCATAAAAGCCCCCAGGCAATACCGGTTATTCCTGTCTGCAGCGTGATAAATATGTATCCATCCTTTATCAGTCTTAAAAGGCGGTGCGCCTCCGCCAACCTTCCCGTTTTCCCATCTGCTGCCGCTATCGGCAGAGAGCAGAAGACGGTGATCT
>JAAYBO010000046.1 GCA_012730095.1 Clostridiaceae bacterium | reverse complement strand
TCATCAGTTCTTCGTCCTTTGGGGATACCAGCTTACACTAACAATAATTTTCTTTATTTATATATTGTATACCGAACAGAATATTAAATTGAAGCGGGAGTACAGCAAAAAAAGGCAGAAAATCCGTTCTGAGATGACATTGATTGCAAGAATACAAAATGTGCTTGATAAAAATCCGATTGAGGATGTATTCGCGGTAATTCTTTGTGTTTCAGCGATAGGGCTATTAATTATTCCTGAGATAGTGTATGTAAAAGACATATATTCGGCGGAACACAAAAGAGCGAATACTATGTTTAAGCTTACCTACCAGGCTTTTATTATGTTTGGCCTTGCTGCGGGTTATATTTTCATCAGAATACGCCGGCAATCACACAGGAACTGGAGAATAACGGCCGCGAAAATAATAGCGATTATAATGATTGCGCTTCCTATGATATACCCGTTTTACGCGATCCCAAGCTGGTACAGGCACCTTGATCCTGAAAGGTATGAAGGGCTTGACGGATTGGCGTTTATGAAAAAAGAACATCCTGATGATTACGACCTTGTAATATGGCTGCGTGAAAATGTGCAGGGCCAGCCTGCCATTTTAGAAGCCAACGGGGACAGCTATTCATATTACGGAAGGATTTCAATGTCAACAGGCCTTCCGACAATACAAGGCTGGTATGTTCACGAATGGTTGTGGCGCAATGATTTTAATATCGTAAACGAAAGGGTTGAAGAGGTCAAAACGGTTTATGAGTCCGTTGATATTGATATGACCAGGAAAATACTTGGAAAATACCAAATAAAGTATATTGTAATCGGTCAGCCTGAACGGGATTCATTTCCGGAACTGAACGAAGAAAAACTTTTGGCACTTGGTAATGTTGTTTTTGAGAGGCCTGAAGTAAAGCTTATTGAAATCGAATAGCAGCTTGAAATAATTACTTATTTAGACAGGCAAATTAGGAAATAAGGGGAGAAAAAAAGCACATATCAATATGTACCTATATAATAATGACATTTTCTAATGTGCTTCTATAAATAACCTAAACTCATATAAACTTAAACAACATCTATTATTAAAAGGAGGAACAAAATGAAAAAAAGTCTATGAATGTTGTTACATCTAAAGTATAGCATAACATTGGTAATATTACCATTAAGAGAAGATTAAACTTATGAACAAATCGTGAACAAAGTTACATTTATAATACGTAAAAATTTCTATTGTTTTACAAATTTCGATGCAACAACATATAAACGCTATTTTCCTAACTACTATACAATAGTCCTTCTTAAGTCTGAATAAGTAACCCGTGAAAAGCCAAAACCGCCTTATGAACTGGCAAATTAATTTTGATTTTTTATATGAATTATATTATTATAAGTATAATCAAACAGATTGATAACTGTAATGCGATTGTAAACAGCGGCGCATTCAGCTTCTGGCTTTGAAAGGAAGATTTTTACATGAAATATGAAAGCACCCGGGGCGGTTCGAAGGATGTTTTTTCCGCCGAGGCGATAAAAACCGGAATAGCACCGGACGGAGGCCTTTATGTCCCAAAAGAAAAAGTGTCCGTAGACTTAAAATTTATAGAAGGTATCGTAAATGACACATATCAGGAAAGGGCAAAAAAGATTTTGTCACTTTTTTTGTCTGATTATACATATGAAGAGCTTTCAGAGTGTATAGACAGTGCATACGGAGATAATTTTTCAAGTGCTGAAATAACGCCGGTCGTTAAATTAAACGATCAGCTTCATGTTCTGGAATTATGGCACGGCCCCACATGCGCGTTTAAAGATATTGCACTGCAGATCCTGCCGCATTTAATGGTAAAAGCAATTAAAAAGACAGGAGAAAAAAGTGAAATTGTCATTCTTGTGGCTACATCCGGCGATACCGGAAAAGCGGCCCTTGACGGCTTTGCCGATGTTGACGGCACACGCATTATTGTCTTTTTCCCCGATAAAGGGGTAAGTGAGATTCAAAAGCTTCAGATGGTTACGCAGGAAGGGAAAAATACATATGCGGCAGCGGTAAAAGGGAATTTTGACGATACCCAAAATGGTGTAAAAAGAATTTTTACCGATGATACTGTAATAAATTGTTTAAATCAGAATGGTATGAAGTTTTCTTCCGCTAATTCAATCAACTGGGGAAGGTTAGTGCCGCAAATCGTGTATTATTTTTCAGCGTATGCGGACCTGATAAAAAAAGAAGTAATAAAGATAGGTGATAAGATAAATTTCGTTGTTCCAACCGGCAATTTTGGGAATATTCTTGCGGCCTGGTACGCATATGACATGGGGCTGCCTGTTAACCGGCTGATATGCGCTTCTAACGAAAACAATGTTTTAACCGACTTCATAATTAAAGGGGTGTATGACAGGCGGAGAGACTTTTTCAGAACCCTTTCACCGTCGATGGATATTCTTATATCCAGTAATCTTGAACGTTTACTCTATGAAATGAACGGCAGAGATTCCGAAATGATTAGAAGCTGGATGCGGGATCTATCCGAAAAAGGAATTTACTCAGTTGATTATGAAACAAAAGAGCGGATACGTAAAGTCTTTTGGGGCGATTCATCCACAGATGCCGAAACGATTGCGAGCATAAAAAGTGTGTATGAAGACTGCGGATACCTGTTGGATACCCATACTGCCGTAGCGGTTGATGTTTATGACAAATATATGATTTACACGTCAGACATGACGCAAACGGTGATTGTTTCAACCGCCAGTCCGTTCAAGTTTAACAGCAGCGTCGCGAAGGCGCTTTTTGGAGATGAAGCGGATGAAAAGGACGAGTTTGAGCTTTTGGAACTTTTATCGGAAAGAACAGGGTGGAATATACCGGATGGTTTGAAGAATCTGGACAAAAAAGAAATACTGCACAATACCGTATGTGAAAAGGATGAAATGCGGAAAACTGTGATCAAAATTTTAGGTATATAGGTGGTGAAAGTGATGCGGAAGCCATCATACAATGTTCCGTTAGGGAAAGTAATAAGTGAATTTGGCCTTGAAGAATTAAATCGTGTACCCGGAGCCCATGATATTCCGGTAACTACTTCCGATATTAACCGTCCTGGTTTGCAGCTTGCCGGTTTCTTTGAATATTTCGGAGCCGACAGGATACAATTAATCGGAGCCGTTGAAATGGCTTATTTGGAAAATTTATCATATGAAGAAAGGTATGCAAGCCTTGACACTTATTTCACCCAGGAGTTCCCATGTTTGATAATTGCCAGGGGCAAAGAACCTTTCCCGGAAATGGTCGAAATTGCCACTAAATACGGAAGGCCTCTTTTAAGAACAAATGAAGAGACATCTCGCTTCGCAAGCTATCTTATTTATTATTTGAATGTGGAGCTTGCTCCGCGCTGCTCAAAGCACGGAGTATTAGTTGAAGTATACGGTGAAGGTATTTTGATGCTCGGCGAAAGCGGAGTAGGAAAAAGCGAAACGGCTCTTGAGCTTGTTAAACGCGGGCACCGCCTTGTTGCCGATGATGTTGTTGAAATAAGAAAGGTTTCGAATAAAACCCTCGTTGGAAGTTCGCCTGACATAATACGTCACTTTATAGAAATAAGAGGCGTAGGGATTTTAGATGTTAAAAACCTTTACGGGGTAGGCTCGGTTAAAATGACGGAAGGTATTAATCTGGTAGTGAATATGGAGCTTTGGGACACGAAAAAGCAGTATGACCGCCTTGGGATACATGATGAATATACCGAAATACTTGGGCTTAGAATACCTTCTTTGACTGTTCCGGTAAGGCCGGGAAGAAACCTTGCAATTATTATTGAAGTTGCGGCGATAAACCACCGGCAGAAAAAAATGGGCTATAACGCTGCAAAAGTATTAAGTGAAAGGGTTATAAGGGAAATAGAGAAAAACTCAATGCCTAATAGCGAGGCATAAACCGGACACCTTACACAAAAGATTTACGGTTAGGTATAACAGGCCGTTGTATAAATACAATAATAATATGACTAACACTAATTCTATATGATATGATCCGAAACCCTCAACCCGAAATCCATATCACTTAGGAGCATCTTTATGAAAAATGACAGGTGGTGTGTTTTAATAGAAAAAATTAAAAGTATAATAAGCGAGGATAGGATTCTTCATGATGTGCCAATGAAAGAGCATACATCGATGCGGGTTGGCGGCATTGTGAAAACGCTCATTTTACCATCATGTAAAAAAGAAATCGTAGATATAATAAAAATACTTATTGATATGAATATCCCGTATTATGTCATCGGGAACGGAACAAACCTTATTGTATCCGATGAAGGATATTCCGGAGTGGTTATTAAGATAGCGGATAATTTTGCTGATATTAATGTCAGCGGTGATGAAATTACTGCACTATCGGGTGCATCATTGGCTGCCGTATCGAATACGGCAATGTTAAACTCACTTTCAGGCATGGAATTTGCGTCGGGCATACCGGGAACAATAGGCGGCGCCGTTGCTATGAACGCAGGCGCGTATGGCTGTGAAATGAAGGATGTCGTTACAGAAACATCCTGCGTTGACGAGCAGGGAAATCTGCTGCTTTTAAAAGGAGCGGAGCATGATTTTACTTACAGGTCAAGCCGAATACAGAAAAAAAAGCTGATTGTCGTAGAGGTAAAAATGAGGCTTCAAAGAGGAGAAATCAGTGCTATAAAAGAAAAAATGAGATATTTTAACACGTGCCGCAGGGAGAAACAGCCTTTGGAGCTGCCAAGCGCCGGAAGCGTATTTAAAAGGCCGCAGGGATTTTTTGCGGGTAAGTTGATTGAGGACGCGGGCCTTAGGGGATACCGCATAGGTGGCGCGAAGATTTCCGAAAAACACTGCGGTTTTATTGTAAATACCGGAGATGCCACAGCAGGCGATGTTATAAAATTGATAGAATACGTAAAAGAACGTGTTTATCAATGCTCGGGTGTTATACTTGAACATGAAGTAAAAATACTTGGAGGATAAAGCCGTGCAGTTTTTAATAATTACCGGGATGTCGGGCGCCGGAAAAAGCCTGTGCGTTAAGTACTTTGAAGATATAGGTTATTTCTGTGTGGATAATCTGCCTCCTTCACTGATTCCGAAATTTGCTGAAATCTGCCTTCAGGGCAGGAATAAAATGGAGAAAATCGCTCTTATCATGGATATAAGGGGCGGTTCAATGTTTCTTGATCTTTTTCCGGCTTTAGATTCACTCGCCGCATATGGGATATCGTACAAAATACTATTCCTTGACGCCCAGGACAATATTTTGGTAAAAAGGTTCAAGGAAACACGAAGGATGCACCCGCTTTCACCGGAAGGACGTATTAACGACGGAATTGTTGAGGAAAGAAAGATCCTTCAGCCGGTTAAAGAAAAAGCGCATTATATAATAGACACATCAAATCTTACACCGCGGCAGCTAAAGCAGGAGATACTGGATTTGTTCGTGGAAGGGAAACCTTTTTCAAGCCTTATTATCAGCGTTATATCGTTCGGGTTTAAATACGGGCTTCCTATTGACTGTGACCTTGTGTTCGACGTTCGTTTTATTCCAAATCCATACTATATTGATTCAATGAAAATGCTTACCGGAAATGATCAGGAAGTAAGCGATTATGTACTGGGCTTTCATGAAAGCCGCGCATTTCTATCCAAATTAGTGGATATGCTCGATTACTTGATACCGTATTATGTGAAGGAAGGCAAAAACCAGCTTGTAATCGGTATCGGCTGCACCGGAGGCAAGCATCGTTCGGTATCTATCGCAAACAGGCTGTTTGATATATTAAAGTCAAAAAACAGCAGTGTTATATTGGAACACAGGGATATAGAAAAGGATAACAGGAGATATAAAAATGAAGCCTTTTAGGCTGCTTTCGGCAACATATAAATACAGGAAGTGGCTATCAAGCGGTCTATTCGGATTGCTGCTTATTTTTACCGGTATTGCGGTATTTGTTTACGGTACCAGAATAGAAACCGTGAAGCTTATCGCCGCCCTGCTGTTAAGCGGAGCCGGCATTGTCCTTTGTTTCAATTGTTTCAGAAAAATTATCCTTGCGCTTCTTCAGCTTACAAAAAACGGTCAAATGCCGCTGTCAAACAATATGCTTGATATAGGAAAAAACATATACCGCCGTTCTCAGTTAAAAGAAGGCCCCAATATTGCGGTTATTGGCGGCGGTACAGGCATATCTACGATGCTAAGGGGACTGAAAATGCATACTTCAAACCTGTCGGCTATAATAACGGTGGCAGATGACGGCGGTTCTTCAGGTATGTTAAGGAAGAATCTTGGGATGCTTCCACCCGGGGACATACGAAACTGCATACTTGCGCTGGCTGAAACCGAACCGCAAATGGAAAAACTGCTGCAATACCGGTTTACGGACGGAGATCTGAAAGGACAGTCTTTTGGAAACCTTTTTCTTGCGGCGATGAGCGGAATCAGCGAAAACTTTGAAACCGCCGTAAGGAACATGAGCGAAGTTTTAGCAGTAACGGGGACTGTTTTGCCGGTAACAAGCGAGAACATAAATTTAATAGCCGAATTGGAAGACAGCACAATAATAAAAGGTGAGTCCCGCATCGGCGAGCATCATTTATTTCATCCAGGACGTATAAAAAGGCTATATTTGGACAAAACAAATGTAAAGCCCCTTGAAAGCGCCTTAGCGGCAATTGATAATGCTGCGGTAATTATCATAGGGCCCGGGAGTTTATATACAAGTATTATTCCGAATCTTCTTGTGGATAGCGTAGTTGAAAGGATTGTTAAATCAAACGCGATAAAAATATATGTTGCCAATATTATGACTCAGCCGGGTGAAACCGAAGGATATACTGTATGCGATCATATAGAGGCAATACACAGACATGCGAATAATGAAAGGCTTTTCGATTACTGCATAGTAAATACGCAGAGAATACCCGATTCGGTTTATAAGCGTTATAAATCAGAGGGAGCCGAGGCGGTTAAGGTGGATTCGGCAAGAATTAAAAAGTTTGGGATACAGCTTGTCGAAAGGGATTTGATTCAACTCAGGGATGGTTTTTTTATCCGTCATGATCCCGCCAAACTGGCGGATGCGGTTATGAGTATTTGCAATAATATCGAACGTATCGGCAGGTAATTATACGATGTATTTTGGCAAGTCATATTGGAAGACACAGGAACAGGGAATCCAGAAAGAGTGGCTGCTGACGAACGGAATAGGAGGCTTTTCAAGCGGTACTATAATCGGCATGAACGCAAGGCGTTATCACGGCCTTCTTGTTGCGTCGCTCGTTCCCCCTGTAGAGAGATATTTAATTTTATCTCAGATAAGCGAGCGAATTGAACTGGACGGAGGGGAGTATTTTCTTCACTCTTTCAAAACACATGATTTTGCAGCGCACGGTGAATATCACCTTGAAGCTTTTCATTTTAATAATGGATTACCGGAATTTCACTACCGTATTGGTACCACGAAAATAAAAAAAAGAATATGCCTCAGGTATGGCATGAATCAGGCAGTCGTAGTATACAATATATCAAATATAGGAAGAAAAGGCTCAATTCAGCTTACTCCGCTTGTTAACTTCAGGAACTATCACTATCTTTCTTTTCATCAATACATGACATTTTCGGCAGACGCCGACGGAAGAAGAATGGAAATTACCCCATATGATATGGGGACAAGAATATGGATTGACTGCTCTGAGGGCAAGGTTGTTATGAAAAATCACTGTTTTTTTCATAATATGGATTATTACTACGAACATGAGCGCGGTTTAAACGGCACTGAAGACCATTTTATTCCCGGTTTTTATGAAATAGAGTTAAACCCGGGTGACGAAAAAACAATAACCGTTGTCTGCAGCGTTGATGACCCTATAACCTCCTTGGACGGGGAAAGAATAATAAATGATGAAATAAAAAGGCAGGATACAATATTGAACGGCCTGCCCGAGGATCAATTCTTAAGGCTTCTTGTATCAGCGGCGGATAAATTTATCGTATACCGAAAGTCAACAAATTCGAAATCGGTTATAGCGGGATATCCGTGGTTTACCGACTGGGGCAGGGACACGATGATTGCGCTGCCGGGCCTGACCCTGGCAACCGGCCGGTATGAGGAAGCTCGCGATATTCTTTACACATTTGCGTTATATGAAAAGGACGGACTTTTGCCAAATGTTTTTCCGGATGGAACAGGGGATCCGGCCTATAATACCGTTGATGCGTCATTATGGTATTTTGAGGCTGTTTATAAATACTTTCAATATACAAAGGATTCCGATTTTATTGATAAACATTTGCTTAAATCTATGATAAATATCATAAACAGCTATAAAAACGGAACTTTGTTTAATATAAGGATGGATAAAGACTATCTTATTTCAGCCGGGAATGCCGAAACCCAGCTTACATGGATGGATGCAAAAGCAGGGAACTGGGTTGTAACACCGCGGCACGGTAAAGCTGTTGAAATAAACGCGCTGTGGTATAACGCGCTTATGGTCATGGCTGAGATTATGCGGGAGATAGATGGAAACGGTGACGAATTCAGTGCCCTTGCCGGTAAAGTAAAAAAGGCTTTTGTTGAACAATTCTGGAATGAACGCGGAAATTGCCTGTTTGATGTTGTCGGTGATCAGGAAAAAGACAATAAAATGAGGCCGAATCAGATAATAGCGGTAAGCCTTTCATTTCCGGTTTTGGACGGCGCACTGGCCAAATGTGTTGTTGATTCTGTCTATGAACAGCTTTATACATCAATGGGCCTTTTAACTCTAAGCCGGAATGATCCGCAGTACAGGGGGATATACGCCGGTGACCAGTTCGCAAGGGACGGCGCATACCATCAGGGAACCGTATGGGCATGGCCGCTTGGCCGGTTTATTTCAGCATACGCGCGTGTGTATAAAGACAAACAAAATATTAAAAAGCAGTTGGAATCTTTTTTTATTCCGTTTCAGGATCATTTGCGCGACGCATGCCTTGGCAGTATATCGGAAATCTTTGACGGTAACGAGCCGCTTGTTCCAAGGGGCTGCTTTGCGCAAGCCTGGAGCGTATCGGAAATACTCAGATCTTATGTTGAAGACTATATGCCGTTAGTAAATTAAAGAATATTTATTAATTTAAATAACGATAAAAGATTAGGCTGCATAGGGGGAGATGTAATGTCATTTTCTTCGGACATAAAAGATGAATTAATCAGAGTTGATTGCAAACAATGCTGTAAAAAGGCCGAAATAGCGGCAATACTTAGGACAGGCCTGATATTTCGAAAAACCAAAAGAAAAAAGACGCTGACGTTTATTACCGAACATGGATTGTTATCAAGGTATTTATACACACAAATAAAAAATGTTGTTAAAAAAGGACCTGAAATCTATGGTCAAAAGACACCCCGGTTAAAAAAACACGTGGTATACAGAATAGATTTTAATAATCTTTTAGATAACGACGAACAAAGGTCATTCCTAAAAGAGATTGGAATTTGTTTGGATGCCGATAGAGAAGGTATCGAATATCATAGATACGATTTAGAAGACAGGTGCTGTATTCGTGCTTATTTAAGGGGCGGTTTTCTGTCGGTCGGATCACTGACAAATCCCGATAAATCATATCATTTGGAACTGAATTTTCAGAATAAAATAATTCAAACGGAATACATGAGTTTTATGGAGTATTTTAATCTCAAACCGAAACACATAACAAGAAAAAGCTATGAGATTGTATATATTAAAGAAGGACAGGATATAGTCGATTATCTGAATGTTATCGGTGCGCATAACGCGCTTATGGAAATGGAAAATGTCAGGATAATGAAGGAAATGAGGAACCAGGTTAATCGTATAGTCAACTGCGAAACCGCTAATCTGGAAAAGACGGTTAACGCTTCAGTTAAACAAGTTGAATATATTAAATACATAGACAGCGTAATAGGTCTGGAAAGCCTTCCGCCGGCTCTTAAGGAAATAGCCCGACTAAGGCTTGAAAATACCGACGCGAGCTTATCAGAGCTTGGAAAGATGCTGTCTCCGGTATTAAGCAAATCGGGGGTAAATCACAGGCTTAGAAAAATAGAGAAAATTTCGGAGAATTTAAAGCAAAGAAACATTAACAAGGAAACCGTATAGTTTTCAGTTTAAAAAAAACAGGATTTTTTCGGGAAATATAGAATATAAACCGTAAGAATGGAGTGATAATGTTGGAAATAACACTGAAGCGCCAGAACCGGGTTCTTACGGTATATCTCAAAGGAGAGTTGGATCACCACGCAGTGTCAAAAGTAAAAGAAACAATAGACCTGCAGCTTGTAAAAATGCCGCTTAGCCAGTTGATACTTGACATGAGCGCGGTTAGTTTTATGGACAGTTCGGGAATAGGCCTTATTGTGGGCAGGTACAATAAAATGAAATGTCTTGGAGGCAGCATGAAGATTAAAAACCCAGGGTTGAATATTTTAAAGGTACTAAAGATGTCGGGTTTATCAAAACTGATGGAAATAAGCTGATTTAATTCTAAAATCCATGTTTTTATTCTAATAAAGAAATAGTATTGAGAGGTTTTGAATATGCAGCCAATAAACAGAATGAAAATCGAATTCGAAAGCAAATCGGTAAATGAGTCTTTTGCACGGATTGTAGCAGCAGCTTTCGCATCACAGCTTGATCCGACGATAGAGGAACTTGCCGATTTAAAGACCGCCGTATCGGAAGCAGTCACAAATGCGATTATACACGGCTATGAACAGCAGGAAGGGCTAATATTTATGGAATGTATTCTATACGAGGACAGTATCACAGTGAAGATCACGGATCACGGCGTGGGCATTGAGGACATTGAAAAGGCCAGGATTCCCGCATTCACGTCAAAACCTGAACTGGAAAGATCGGGTATGGGATTTTCGATAATGGAAAGTTTTATGGACAGCCTCTTCATTGCATCGGAAAAAGGAGCCGGAACAAAAATAACAATGACGAAAAAGTTTTCAAAACGTTGAAAAGACGGGAGTTACGCTTGTGAAGGATAAAGTGTTTGAATACGACACTATCGATAAAAGAACATTAGAGTTAATACAGAAAGCCCAAAAGGGAGATTCTGAAGCGCAGAACATAATGGTACAGGAGAATATAGGACTGGTCTGGAGCATAGTAAAGCGTTTTAAAGGACGGGAAGCCGAAACGGAAGATTTGTTTCAGATTGGCTGCATAGGGCTGATAAAAGCAGTTAAAAAATTCGATCCTGATTTCGATGTGCGTTTTTCAACATATGCTGTTCCAATGATTCTTGGCGAAATTAAACGATTTCTACGCGACGATGGTACCATTAAGGTAAGCAGGGCTCTTAAAGAGCTTGGACAGAAAGCCCGGGCTTTAAAGGAATCTATTGAAAAGCAAACAGGTCAAAGCCCCACTGTTCATGAATTGGCGGAAAAGCTTGACGTTGAGCCCGAAGAACTGGTACAGGCGCTTGAAGCCGGGTACCAGCCCGAATCGCTGTATCAGACAATTGGAGATAATGAAAACAACCCCGTTTATTTAATCGACAGGATAAGTTCACAGGAGAGTATGAACGAATCAAACATACTTGAACGCCTGTCATTAAACAAAGCCTTGCAAAACCTTGACAAAAGGTCAAGAGAAATAATATTTCTTCGTTATTTCAAGGAAGAAACACAGCAAATGGTAGCTGACAAAATGGGCATATCTCAGGTGCAGGTTTCCAGGCTCGAAAAGAAGATCATGAAAGAACTAAGAGGCTTATTTACGTAATATGGCCAAACTCCCAAGACGCTTATCTGTTCAATAATATCCGGGTAACCCTGTGAAAATGAGCACGTTGTAACGCAACTATCGCAAAAGGAATAGAATATTTACAGGAGCTTATTCAGGAGTAACGTATGAAGATATATCGATACGAGAGGGAAAGTGCCGTAGAATACGCTCATAGATGGGCATTCGGGCGAAACCCTGCGTATTTGGATTTTAGCAGCCTTGGCGGAGATTGTACAAATTTTATATCGCAGTGTATATATAACGGTTGCAGGACAATGAACACGGAACCTGTGTTTGGCTGGTATTATTTCAGCAGTGTGAACCGGTCGGCATCATGGACCGGTGTTCAGTATCTGTACAATTTTCTTGTAAGAAACAATGGAACAGGCCCGTTTGCAAAAGAGGTTCCATTATCGGATATAAAACCCGGAGACATTATCCAGCTCTCATTTGATGGTTCTATCTTCCGGCATTCGCTGTTAGTTGTCGAAACGGGGAAGTCGCCGAAACCGCATAATATAAAAATATCGACACATACCTTTGACAGGGACAATTACCCTTTGGATAACTATATATTCAAAAAATACCGCTGCCTGCATATAGAAGGTTTCAGGAAATAAATAATACGGCGGAAATTTTATACTATTCTCCGTGCTTCAAGATAATAACGCTTTTCCCTTGCCTCACCCATTGAAAATGATTTCCTTGGAAGAGCGCCTTCCAGGATTACTGTTTTAAATAAATCTTCTTTTCTCATTGGAGAAAGAAAGAAACTGATATTGCCTTTTTGCCGGCCAAGCTTTTCGGCAACATCTATGCCGTGAACATAGTCAATTTCAACACCGGCATTTTTACTCAAATAATAATCAAGGAAGTGCTGTAATGTAGCGGTGTCAAGAGTGTACGGCGGGCGGGATACCCATAAGTACCCCGTTCTGTCATCGTGCACAAACGCGATAATATGTTTTGAAGCTTTGTGGACAGGCACATTTTTTATATGTTTTACATATTCATAACCGCATTCTATCCCTTTAGAAGTATAAAATTCAGTAAATGAAGATAACAGATTACAAGGATCGGTATTAAAAAGCACCCTGTGTATTGGTTCAAATTCAAGCGCATGGTCGTGTACATTAACCAATTCCACTAACGCATATCTTGCGGGATGTGTTTTTTGCTGCTCTCGCGTAAGTTTTGTTTTAAGTTTTTCCCAGCAGGATTTTGCCGTCGCAAGCGAGTGATTTCCGTCACCAACGGCGAAAAGCAATGTCCCGTAAGATTCATCGACATTGTATTTTTTCATAAAGGATTCGGTTGATTTAAGATCAGTAAGGTTTTGAAAAATTTTAAAAAGGAAGTCCTGGGAATTTACACGATATCCTTCAACCTTGCCGCCGTCCATCATCAAATCGAACGAGTACAGTTTTTCCATTTTGTTCTTGTGGTACGACAAAGGCTCAATGACGGATTGGTCGGGATCGTCTATAAGAAGCATTATATGGGGAACCTCAATGCATGCGTTTTCACGTATCAGGATGCGCGGCGGCAGCCGGTCAAGGATTGTTCCTTCCGTAGCTCTTATCAGAGATTTAGAACCTTCGGAAAAATCGTAATGCTCAAGATCTACGGCAAACACCAATCCTTTTCTTGTTTTTGAAATTGGCGAACCTGATTTCTGGCCGTATATTGTTCTCTCGACATAAATCATTGAGTCGGTTATTTCCGTAAAACAACCGCTATCTAAATAGTAGCGCATTGTATGATTTAACAATGTTATTCTTTCCTGTTTTTCGCTGTCATTTTCTCTTTCAAGATATGTTTCGGGAAAAATAAGATGAAGTGTTGAAGGCGATTCTCCAACATAGTCCTCCACACTTTTCCAGTAATCCGGTTCCGAAGTATACTGGTCACAAGCAACCACAGCCCATTTTTTCATGTCTGTACCCTTCTTCGGAAGCAGTATTGATGAAATATCAATGCCAAGATCCTGCTGAAAGCGTTTGTTCATTTTTGACATCTCCTAATAGTCGGCAAATCAGTTATTGAAATAAAAAATCTAAGGTCAATTTTAATAGAATATGTAAATTTAGTCAAATGGAAAATCACGCATTCTTTGTTTGTGTTTATGACATAATAAGATTATGACTTTAAGGAATTAATGCTTTTAAGGAATAAAAATGGTTTATTGGTCTGAATTAATCGGAACTCCTGTTTATGCCGGAGGGAAGAAAGCAGGTCATGTTGAAGACATGATTTTGAATACGGAAGAAAAAGTTATTGCCGGGTTTTTGCTGGAAAAACGCAATCTTGATTTGCGCAGGCGATACTTTCCATTTTATAGTACTGTTGAGACAGGAAAAGACAAAATCATTGTAAAGGAACCGTATGATATCAGAATATTAAAAAAAGCACAAAAACGCAAAATGGTATTTGCCGAAGACTTGATTCGACATTCAATATTTGATAATAAGGGTGAATTTGTAGGGCGTGTGGCTGACTTTTGTTTCGACCCGGTAAATGGAATTGTACGTGAAATCATTGTATCCAATGGCTTATTGGGAGATTTATGGGCAGGAAGAAAAAAGCTTCCGGTACTAAGCCAGGTCGAATTTTCAGAGGAATTGATCCAAATAAACCAGGATGCTCGTGAAGAAATATATGGTATGAACAAAGGAATTAAAAGCTGGCTTAGGATCAATATACCACCGACATGAATAATTATCCGGCAGAACACTGCTTCTCCGGAAAGCGCTATAGGAACGAGAAAAAACCGTAATAAACAAAGGAGGTTATAGATATGCGCGGCGGATTTACAAGCGGAATGGTTTTCGGCGGTATCGTCGGAGCCATGATGTCCATGGTTATTAATCACGATATTGATGTAAATAGGACAAAAAAGCGCATTATGCGTGCAGGCAGAAATATTTTCAAAAAATCAAGAAGGCTTGCGGCAAGTATAGCCGGAATGATGCGTTAAAGTCCGCAAATTAAAATCTTCCCTTTTGAAAACCTTTTCTCAATAAGCATACCTGCTCAGGTTTGAGAAAAGGTACATAACAAAAAGCTTTAATATTCCAATAATATTTGGAGGCGCCTGATGAAGGCTGGTAAATGGATACGTATTGGTATATTGGCAGCCCTTGTTGCAGGGCTTCTTTTTTTGCTCATGAGGTATAC
>JAAYBO010000359.1 GCA_012730095.1 Clostridiaceae bacterium | reverse complement strand
TTAACCGGCCTCTCATACTAAAGTATGAGGGGCTTTTTCTGTGAATTCATCCTTTTGAACGATGCTTTTTAGAGGTTTATTCCCTAAAATTTAGACTGGAGGAGGTATAGTGCAAATGAAACCAATCCTCAAACGACGCAATGGATATGCCTTATCGTTTGCAGTCAGTATTTGTTTGGCGGTATGGCTCGGCGTAAAATTAATGTTAGAAGCTGTTTTCGTCTTTGGAGCAATCAGCCTTATCTCTCTCCTGTTATTGGTAAGAGAGAGCCGTCTGCTCTATGATGCAACGCTCATTTGGGATAATCGCATCATTGCAGTGCCATCTGCTCTCATATCAATACCGGGCTGCCAAATAAAAAAAGATGTGGTGGAAACCGTAGTATCTACCTTTGGTATCCTCATCGGCAGCGAAATTTATCGGTGGGGTCTTGGCGGGATACATGGCGTACGGCTGCGCTCCGCCCACATAGATCAGGAGCGGATGTACCTGACCTTTGGAGACGCGGCTCAGACCATGCGAGTAGAACTGCTGCACGGCATGACCAAAAAGCAGATGGTACTGGAAGCTGCACAAAAGATGCTTCATGAAACCGGTGTAATGGCAGACATCACCGGATGGCAATTAAAATAAAAATATTGTTTACTCTTATTCCAAATTTCTTAATATGTCGCCAGGTTTGGTGTGTAATAATCTATTGTTTAAATAAGGAGAATTTCATAATTGAGAGGTTCGACACCATGCTGGAGGCGGCGGAGTATTTTTGCAGATGAAAACTGCAGAAAGAGCAAGAATTCCTTTATAACCTGTTGACAAAATGGGAAATATATGCAACAATACTTTGGTCCAACATATACATCAGCGTGCAGAAATAGGCTTGTTTTGAGGGGTGTTGGTTAATGTCAAATCATTCAAAATGTAAAAAGAATAATCTATTGAATATAAAATTCTGTGTATTTATTCTGGCTGCATTTATTCTATTTACATCATGCGTTTCCGGTATGGAGCCGGCAACTACATCCGGCATGGCAGTGACATCCGGCGAAATATCTTTATCTGAAGCAACACCTGCATCCGTATCGGTATCGGAGTCACCCCCTGATATTGAACCCGATGTTGATTCTGATTTAAATCAGTATTCACTTCCGGACGGATTTGTATATGTAGCCGATGTAATCCCAACTGCACAGCTCGAAATTCGTTATTTCAGCAATGATAATTTTACAGGTACAGTGATTGACGGGTATGAAGCTCCAAAGGCCATACTTACCACGGAAGCGGCTCAGGCACTAAAAATAGCGGCAGATAAATTATATGAACAAGGGTATTGCATAAAAATATTTGATACTTATCGTCCGCAAAGGGCTGTTAACCATTTTATTCGCTGGGCACAGGACCCGGATGATATAAAAATGAAGGATAATTATTATCCCGAATTGGACAAGTCTGTTTTGTTCAAGCTGGGTTACATTGCAAAAAGATCCGGTCATTCAAGAGGAAGCACGGTTGACCTGACATTGGTTGAGATATCAACAGGCGAAGACTTGGATATGGGCAGCGGTTTTGATTTCTTCGGTGAAATTTCAAACCATGGGACTTCTTTAATTACTCCAGAGCAGGAGAAAAACCGAAACATTTTACGAGATGCCATGGTAGATGCCGGATTCGAAGTTTATTCCAATGAGTGGTGGCATTATAAGTTAAAGGACGAGCCTTATCCTGATACATATTTTGATTTTCCGGTTAAATAAAAAAGCTTCTGCCACAAAAGAGAACTTTGGATTGGAATGGCTGAGAGATGTTTGATGTCTGTAACCCCTTAACAACCGAACAGAAATTATATATAATAAAATTTAATATATAAAACATACAGAATAATGGCGATGTTATTATTAATTTACCGTGGGAAAAGAAATATGGAGAATGTAATGGCCAGCTATTGGAGGATTACAAATGAAGGGTGAAAAAAATAATTCCCTGAAGTACCGGGTGTTTAATGCGGTTTTTGTTGTAGGAATCTGCATGTCTTTTTCCTGCAGTTTAATGAATTATTTTTTGGGTATGAAGATAACAGACTCGTTAATATCTTTTGCTTGCGGCATTATAACCATAGGGTTATATGCAGCTTTCAAAATCAGCAAAAATTATGATCTGCTGTTATACCCTGCCTGAAATGCAGCACCTTGTAAGAAACAGAATGAAGCAATCGGTAGACAGATACAATGCTGTCAAAGACGGTCTTGATGCGGGAATTGTAGACAAAAAGGATATAAAGAATATACTTTCACAAAAAATACCGAATGGATTGGCTTGCCACTACTATCATGACGGTTTGGGCACATTATGGTCTATTCTGTATGATGTTGCGGACATCCGGGCAGACATCTGTTTTGGCTCACCTCTCGCAAATGCCTGGCATTCGTTTGATCTTAAAAGCCCGGAGGGAGTTACTGACTACAAAGCGCTCATTCCGGATGAGGATTCGACTCCGGAGACCTGGGCGCGAGTTTGATCTTCGGTAACAAATAACTGGTATTCTGGAAAGGAAGTGCTATAATTTATATAACACTTCTTTTCCGGGAGGATATATGAACATCTACTATGAGGCGATCCTGCAGGCGTCGGAATATATTGAGGAAAATCTCACACAGGATATAAAAGTACAGGATATCATTCAAAACGTCGGATTCTCACAATATCACTTTATGAGATTATTTAAAGCTATATCCGGCCATACGATCAGCAACTATATAAAAAGAAGAAAGATGACAGAAGCTTCAAAGTTGTTGTTGACGACTGACATGAGGATCCTCGATATTGCGGTTTTATTCGGTTACAATTCCCAGGAAGCGTTTACAAGAGCTTTTAAGGAAGTCTATAACGTAACGCCCAATACATACAGGGCAAATAACACTCGATACAGGAACATTGAGCAAATTGTAATAAATGAAAATATACTTAATTTGAAAGCCTCGGCAGTTGATCCGATGGAGCCGAGGATCGTCCGGAGGGACGGATTTCTGATCGCAGGTCTGAAATACAGGGGGAGCAACCAAAACTTCGAAGTCCCTAAACTGTGGAACCAGTTGAGCGAAAAAGTCAAAACAATAAAAAATAAAATAATCGGAGATCATTGTTACGGGTATGAAAGCTATGATGATGATTTTGATAGAACAGGCAGCTTTGTATATATGGCAGGTATCGAACTAAGCAGCATAACGGCTCTGCCGGAAGATTTCGAGTATCAGAAAGTCAATAGCAGTAAATATGCTGTGTTTCCAATTTCCGCAGTTGTTGAAAATATGCCTAAAAGCATAAACGAAATATATACTGTGCATCTCCCGGCTTCAGGATTGAAAGCCGCTAGAAATTATGACTTTGAATATTATGATTACAGTTTTGAAGTAAATAATATGAATTCATTCATATCATTTTATGTTCCGATCGAGTAAAGAATGATGTTTCAGTCGGGTGCAGCTCATCAGCACCCTGCTGAAAAATCAAACGGTTGAATGATTCAGAAAATCACGTAAATACAGGATTTAGCAGGCCTCTCATACTAAAGTATGAGGGGCTTTTTTCTGCGAATTCATCCTTTTGAACGATGCTTTTTAGAGGATTATTCATTAAAATTTAGACTGGAGGAGGTATTGTGCAATTGAAACTAATCCGCAATCGATGCAATATATATGCTTTAAGACATCATCGAATGGTAACGTACCAAAAGCGAGTGATAAATGAAAGAAGGAGTGAGTATTATGGGTAAATTCTGCGCAAGTTGTGGCACGGCTCTGAATGAGGACGCAAAATTCTGTGCCAAATGCGGATCCAAGGCTTTTCAAAGCAATGAATCTTTACAAATAAATACGGAAACGCCACCGGAGACCGTAAAATCCGAGCAGGAAATTCCGAAAACAATGAACAATACAAAGAATAATCCGCCGATAGCCCGGGCTTCGAATGATGGTCCACAGAACAATCCGATAGGTATGGGAAAATTCATCACCGAATATATCAACCAGTCGTTGACGGTGCTGAAAAACCCCAAACAGATGCTCCCTACTGTTGTGTTGGGACTTGTCTGGCTGGTGCTTGCGTTGCTGGGTTCTTTAGGAATCAATCCGCTTCCGGTACGCATTCTCAGCTTCCTTACCTTTGCACAGGGAGGGATGTTCGGCGGTGTTCTCAGCGCAGCGGGTGGGATTCTCGGCAAGGTGGTGGTCGCTGCCTTTCTGAACGCCGCTATTATGCCGTTGTTTCAGAAAAAAGCACCGTTTTCGGGAATAGGCGGCGGTATCAAGGGCTTTTTCGGTGGGCTTGCAGTTAAGAGCATAACCGCTGTTGCCCCGCTTTTGGGCGGAGTTGGCGCTTCTTTGCTGCTTTACACTTTCATGAATAGTACCCAGTCGCTGCAAAACAGCATGGTGGGCATTATCGCCTTTGTAATGCTGCTGCAAAACCTTGGCAGACAGGGCGGGTTTTTATGGGGGCTTGCTTTTTCGGCTGCGAACAGTTTTTCTAAAGGCAGAACGCCGTCCTACATAGGTGTCACGCGCTGCATAAGCGGAATGACGCTGGGCTTTGCCCTCGGCATGACGCTCTCGGCTATGGGGCTGCGCTGGTGTGCGTGGCTGGGAATAGTACTGCTGATTGCTGCTTTAATATTCGTCATTGTCTCAAAAAACAAAAAGGAGGTGGCTGCGGCATGAAAAGGACAAAAACCGCGGTACTTGTACTGATTTTTGTCACGCTTATATCCATATTACTGCCACAGCCCGCGGAAGCGGCTCGCAGATATAAAGAAGGAGATTGGCTGACCAAAGAGGAGTTTTTTGAATTGTACGGCCTGGAAGAGTTTATTGGATGGGGGATGGCGGGAGGAAAAATCGGGGAAGCAATTAGCGATTCCAAAACCGATCTCTATCCAATTAAGGTCAAGGCCACCTTGGTTGATGTGGAGATTGGCTCAATTTCAAGTTTGGAGTATCAAATAAGACTGCCCGACTCTTTTCAGCTGTCCTTAAGTCAGAGGGGCGAACAGGTTTTACTGAGCAGCAAACCGATTACCCTCCGGTTAAATGGAAGTGAAAACGGCGTCGGCACGGATTATGGTTCTTTTTCTTATAGCTATCAGCTAACGCTGCAGGGTTTGACCTATTCGTACAGCAGGGGTTTTTCCAGTCTTGGCTCGCCGTTTGGTGTTAACTTTACCGCCAAAGGGGACGCGGAGGTTTCCGGCCGACACCGCTCCTCCATCTCCGACGAAACGTTTATCGAAGAACAATACCATGAAATTCTTACCGAAAAGGAATTATCGGAACGTATGCAATGTAAGATCGATGAAACAGGCAACATGACGCTGACTGCCGTCTTTGCGATGGAAAAAGCTTCGGAAGCAGATATGTACAATAGTAATGTATGGGTTACATTCCGAGTGGATGAGGTACAGCTTGGTAAATTGTCCGATGGGGGCGGATGGATCAGCCTGAGCTCAGGCCGCTCAGATTCCCCGGGCAATGATGATCCCGCCGGTCCGCTGACCACCATTGCCATCAGCATTCTTGCGATTCTGATGTCCATCCTGTTTGGAAATACGGGAGGTTTTATCCCGACTGCGCCTGTGGTGACAGGCGGTGCTCCCGCTCCGGCGCCTGCGGGCGACGGCCTGAGCCGTTGGATGCGCTTTGACGGTGACGGAGATATTGAAGCCACCGATCCTGTAAACGGGCAAAAGCGCACCTTTGTCAAGAACGGCGACGGCACCTATACCGACCCCGTCAGCGGAGCTACATACACGCCGCAGGAGCTTTCCGAACAGCTTGAGCACCGCGCGGATAATGCAAATACCATTCGTCAGGACGAAGCACAGTTTGAACAAAATGTCCGTGAGGATCGCCAGCGCAATCAGGAGCGCAGCGACGAGAGCCTCCAACTTGAGAAGGACTTGCAGCGCGAGCGGCAGGAGCGAACCCGCAAGGAAAAAATAGAGCACATTGCCACAGAGTTGGGAATGAGCGGTGCAAGCGAAAAGGAAGTCAGGGATGAGCTTGAGCGTCGCCTGGAAAGAGACGAGGAATATCGACAGAAGATGATCGAATATGCGCGGCGCAGGGATATGGCCGTCGATGTTTTGGAAGCAACGGTGGATATGGCCGATTACGCGATGTCTGCCGGCGAGGCGCTTGTTCCCGGCGGAAAGGTCGTGTCAGCAACCTACAAAGGAGTCAAAAATATTGGCTCGACCATGGCGGAAAAAGGCGCAAGCGTCGGTTCCTTTGTTGAGGGCGCTATAAAAGGCGGCACCGAAGCTGCAACAACCGTTATGGACGCGGGTATCGGCAAGGCGGCTACTACTATAGGCGGCACAGTTGCCGGCGAAATCGCCGGAGCTGTCAACGATGGCGAAGACATTACGCGGGCAGCGGCTGAAGGACTAGTAAAAGGAGCCGTGAATGCCGCCACGGGAGCTGTCAGCGACGGTGTGGAGGATGCCGCGACCAGCTTAAGCGGCAAGGCGGCGACCAAGGTTACCGAAACTGCTTTAGGAAAAGAGGTTGTCGAACCGCTCTTCGATGAAGCGTTTAAAAAAGATAAATAACCGCTTCGGGTTTTACCGGTAGTAACTAAATCAACTCGGCCTAAGCCCTCGATATGAGTTCATGGAAACATATCGAGGGTGTTTTTTATGATAAAAATGAGCTTGGTATTAGGTATGGTTGATTACAACTATATCGTACTAGGAGACAGGATAGATGTAAAGCCAGGCATTATACTTGTAATATACTGCTTAGTCCAATATAATGGAAGCAATTGAGAAAATATGGTTATCTTTCTGTCAAATCGCAGAGATGATATGAGAAAAATAAAACAAATACTTCGGGAGGAAGGTTCTAGATATGAATATTCAACTCTTTGACAAGTCTAATGAGAAATATGTAAAAGAGGCGGCAAACTTGTTGGCAGTCTGTTTTCCGCAAGCATACAGTGACTGTGCTTTTAAGGAAATGAACGATATACTTGATGAAGATCGGATTACTGTTATGGCTGTAGAGAACAACCATCTAATAGGCTTTGTTGGAGCCATTCCGCAGTATGGAGTTACGGGGTGGGAGCTTCACCCGCTTGTTGTAAATGAGGCTTACAGGAATAAAGGTATCGGTTCACAGCTTGTTTATACACTTGAAGAAGAGGTTGCGAAACGTGGCGGTATTGTAATGTACCTTGGTACGGATGATGAATTTGGCAAAACCACACTGTTTGGAACCGACTTGTTTGATGATCTTTTTGAAAAAATAAAGATTATTAAAAATATTGAAAATCATCCATATGAATTCTATCAAAAAATCGGATACCAAATTGTTGGAGTTATTCCGGATGCAAACGGGATTGGTAAGCCTGATATCTGGATGGCAAAAAGACTAGGAGGCAAAAACAATGTATAGGGCAATATTTTCAAGTGATGGCAATGAAAGAGGTTTGAAGAATGAATAATGTTTTTCAAAAGGCAAAAGAATACATATACCGGAAGGCCAGACCATTGGATTTCACACGTTGGCAGTATCACTTTGAAAACGGGAGTAAAGAAGCCGTATTAAACACTTTGTCTTATTATCAGAACGAGGATGGAGGGTTTGGACATGCCCTTGAGCCTGATGCATTTTATATTAATAACAAAGATATTGCTGATTACGAATGTGAATTTTTATTTAACACACAGTTGGATGACGGTTCATGGAATATTACATGGAAATGGACTGCCTATCTGGAAGAGTGGCCGATAGCCGAAAACTGGTGGAAATCCTATGAAATAATTAAGAATCTCCTCTATTTGAGAGGTTTTAACAAAATTTAGTCCATATTTTT
>JAAYBO010000358.1 GCA_012730095.1 Clostridiaceae bacterium | reverse complement strand
ACAAAGCAGGTGCTAAAGGCGGCGGCACCTTTATGGTTAGGGATAATTGCCGCGTATTTTCTGCTGCCGGTTGTGGAGTGGCTTGACAAAAGAAAGTTATCAAAAAACTCAAGCATTATTGCCGCATTTGCATTAAGTGTAATGATAATACTTGTTATATTGCTGTGGCTTATCCCTATATTAATTGACAACATTAAGGATTTGACCGAAGTGATTCCCGACTTGTGCAGCACAACAATGCATAATATTAAAGGTTTCATAGAAAAAAACACGCCTGAGCAGTGGCGAGGGGCAGTATTAAAGGAAATTGACAATAAACTTACACTGCTCAGCGAAAATATAACCGAAGTACTATATGGTTTTATTTCGGCACTGCCCGGAACCGTATCATTTATTATTGATATTTTGCTTGCATGGATAATTTCGTTTTATATTCTGAAAGACAGGGAGCGAATTATCAGAAACCTGAAATGTTTTTTCCCCGAACAATTAAGAGAGGACGCGGTATGCTTTTTCCGGGATATTCACAGAGTAGTACTAAGGTTCATACAGGGCCAGGTCTTTATAGCTTTAATACTTGCCGTTATTGAAACATTCGGCCTTTATATAATAGGTATGCCGTATGCGCCGCTTTTAGGCTTTATTGGAGGGGTATCGAATATTATTCCGTATTTCGGGCCGTATATCGGAGCTGTTCCGGCCATCGCGGTTGCATTAGCGACATCACCGTGGAAGGCGTTGTGGACAGCGGCAGTATTCATTACCGCACAGCAGCTTGATAATATTTTCCTGTCCCCTAAAATTATGAAAGGAAAACTTGGGCTTCATCCTGTAACGACCATAATGGCAGTGATAGTAGGCGGGCGGTTGTTTGGTGTTCCAGGGCTCCTGTTTGGTGTTCCTGCGGCGGCAATGCTGAAGATAGCCGGTAAAAAAGCACTTCGTCTTATTTCCGGATAAAAATAAGCTCTCTCTTGACGTTAATCAAGCCAGTTTAGTATACTTTAGTAAGCGATAATTCAGACAGATCTGAAAAAAATAAAGAATATACTCTGAAATGCGAGGGTTTATTGATGCATCCATACGGGTTGAATGAGTTAAGAGAAAAATTTTTATCATTTTTTGAAGGCAAAGGCCATTTAAGATTGCCAAGCTTTTCACTGGTTCCTGAGAACGATCCGAGCATTCTTTTAATTAATGCCGGAATGACGCCTTTAAAACCATATTTTACAGGCTTGAAGGTTCCTCCCGCAAAAAGAGTGGTTACCTGCCAGAAATGTATCCGTACTCCGGATATAGACAATGTCGGGAAAACGTCGAGGCATGGAACTTTTTTTGAAATGCTTGGGAATTTTTCATTCGGCGATTATTTTAAAAAAGAAGCTATTCCATGGGCATGGGAATTTATGACCGAGGTTCTGGGGATCCCTGAAGACAGGCTGTATGTATCGGTTTATCTCGATGATGACGAAGCTTCTGATATATGGCACAACGATGTGGGGCTGCCAAAAGAGAAAATATTCAGGTTCGGAAAAGAAGATAACTTCTGGGAACATGGAACCGGTCCGTGCGGACCATGTTCGGAGATATATTATGACCGCGGCCCCGACAAAGGCTGCGGGAAGGAAGGTTGTACTGTTGGATGTGACTGCGACAGGTTTATCGAGGTATGGAACCTTGTATTTACCCAGTATGATCGTCAGGACGACATGAAGTATTTACCTTTAAAATCAAAAAATATTGACACGGGTATGGGGCTTGAACGTTTAGCATGTGTAGTGCAGCAGGTTGATAATATTTTTGAGGTTGATACAATCAGAAACCTTCTTGATCAAGTATGCTCCACAGCAGGTGTAGAATACGGAAAAGAATATAAAAACGATGTTTCAATAAGAGTTATAACCGATCATATAAGAAGTTCGGCAATGATGGTTTCCGACGGTGTTGTGCCGTCAAATGAGGGCAGGGGGTATGTGCTTAGAAGACTGATAAGGCGTGCTGCGAGGCATGGAAGGCTTTTAGGAATTAACGGAATGTTCCTTGCCGGTTTGGCCGATACGGTTATTAATTCTTTTATCGATGCATATCCGCATATGGATCAAAAAAGAGATTATATTAAAAAGCTTATTTCTATTGAAGAAGAGAAATTTAACACCACGCTGGATCAGGGAATGAACATATTAGTAGAATTTATTGATGGGGTAAAGCAAAAAGGCAGTGATACAATTGACGGTGAAATGGTATTCAAGCTTCATGATACTTATGGCTTCCCGTTTGATCTGACCCGCGAGATTGCGCGGGAACACGATCTGAAAATTGATGAAAAAGGTTTTTTAACAGAAATGAAGAACCAAAAGGAAAAGGCGCGTGAAGCACATTTTAAAAAAGAAGGCTCGGCATGGGAAAAGGACCTTTTTACCGGGGAGCATAAGCTGTTTACGACGAAATTTATCGGATATACGGAGTATGAAGCAAATGCATCTGTTAAATATATTGTTTCAGACGGAAAACTTGTTGAAAACGCGATGGAAGGCGATGAAATTGCCATTGTTCCGGATGTAACGCCTTTTTATGCGGAAAGCGGAGGACAGGTCGGAGATTCGGGTATTATCGCAGGTGAGAATTTTAGTATTATTGTTACCGATTGTAAAAAGAATTCCGATGGAAAGTACCTTCATTTCGGAAAAGTTAAAACTGGAATGATACAGGTTGGGGATATTGTTAATATTAAAATAGATATTGCAAAAAGAAAAAGTACGGAGAGAAACCATACCACGACACATATACTGCATAAGGCTTTGAAAAATGTTATAGGCGATCATGTAAACCAGTCTGGTTCGCTTGTTACGGCAGACAGGCTCAGGTTTGACTTTACGCATTTTACGGCTTTGAGCGCCGAACAGATTGACGAAATAGAGAGGCAGGTAAATGATGTAATACTGTCAAACTATCCCGTACACACGGAGGAAATGTCGCTGGAAGAAGCTAAACAAGAAGGAGCGACAGCTTTGTTCGGGGAAAAATACGAAGACACTGTAAGAGTTGTATCGGTTGATGGATACAGTAAGGAGCTATGCGGAGGCACGCATATTTCAGCGACAGGTGAAGCAGGGCTTATAAAAATAGTAAGTGAAAGCAGTATTGCGTCAGGGATACGCCGTATTGAAGCGTTAACGGGTACTGGTGCCATTGAATGGTACAGGGAGCGTGAAAAGCTTCTTAACGAAGCTTCAATGGCAGCTAAAACCACTCCGGAAGAAACAGCTTCGAAAATAGCCGAAATAACCGATGAGTTGAAAAAGACCCGCAGGGAGCTTGAAGAAATAAAAGCAAAAGCGTTAAAGAACTCGGTTAATGATTTAATTCAAAAAGCCTCTGATGTTTCAGGAGTAAAAGTGCTTGCGGAAAGAATGGACGGGCTTGATATTAACGGTCTTAGAAACACAGCGGACATGGCCAGGAGCAAGCTTGGATCGTCTGTTGTTATTTTAGCTTCAGGTATGGACGGCAAAGTAAGTCTTATTATTTCAGCAACAAAGGACGTGGTTGAGAAAGGAATTCACTGCGGTAAAATAATAGGAGAAGCGGCTAAGGCTGCGGGAGGCGGCGGCGGCGGGAGGCCAGATATGGCACAGGCCGGAGGCAGGGATATTAACGGAATAGACAAAGCGATTGAAATTGCGCTGAAAAAAGTAAAAGAAATATTATCGTGATAAGATGATTTAAAAACCGGAAGATTTTAAATGATGGTTGTTACCATGAAATGCGCCAGCCTGATATATAGCAAACTTCGGCTTCCGGGGCAAAGGATATTAATTAAATCGAAAAAAAGGAGGATATTGTTATGTCGGACTGTATTTTCTGTAAAATAATTGAGGGATCTATACCATCAAAAAAGGTTCTTGAAAACGATGATATTATTGCGTTTCATGATATTAATCCCGCTGCGCCCGTACATGTGCTTGTTGTTCCAAAGGTTCACATTGAAAGTCTTGAAGCGCTGAACGAGCAGAATATCGACGTTGTGGTAAAAATTCATCAGGCAATCCTTCAAGTTGCTAAGATTATGAAGATAAACAGCAAAGGGTACAGGGTTATCGCAAACTGCGGAAAAGAAGGCGGACAGACTGTTCCTCACCTTCATTATCATGTTCTCGGCGGCACCTGTCTTAATGAGAAACTAATATAACCGTTTGAACTATTGTACAATAATACTTCATAGTTTTGTGTTTGGGAACAGTATCGTCAAAAATCCGGAAAAAGCGGTAAGACGAGAAAAATGTTGACGTGGTT
>JAAYBO010000357.1 GCA_012730095.1 Clostridiaceae bacterium | reverse complement strand
TGCCTAAAATTTTGTATTCATTATTATTTATTGACAAACGAAAAAATTACTTAATTATATTAATGATAACTAAAATGATTGTAAAATTATGCAGGATGAAAAATGCACGTTAGAGAAAGAATCATTTTTCATCCTGCTGAGAAAGTTCAGATTTGCTCGATCCAGCCGAATTTATCAGGTATTCTTCCGTACTGGATCCCGGTTATTGTATCATAAAGACGTTGTGAAACCGGACCGATTTCTCCATTATTTATTGTGATTATTTTTCCATCGCGGTTTAATTCACCAACGGGTGAGATCACTGCTGCAGTACCTGTTCCGAATACTTCTTTCAACATGCCTTTATCATGGGCTTCATAAACCTCATCAATTGTAATCCGGCGCTCACTCACTTTGTACCCCCAAGATTTTAGAAGTTCAATTGCCGATTTTCTTGTAATACCAGGAAGAATACTACCTGTAAGAGCAGGAGTAACAATTTCATCATCAATTACAAAAAAGACATTCATCGTTCCGACTTCTTCAATATATTTTTTCTCAATACCGTCGAGCCAAAGCACCTGTGTATAGCCTTTTTCTATTGCTTCAACCTGTGCCTTAAGGCTCGCGGCGTAATTTGCGGATGCTTTTACTTCACCAAGTCCGCCAACTACAGCACGCACGTATTTAGTTTCAACATAAATTTTTACCGGATTTATCCCTTCCTTATAATAAGCTCCAACCGGGCCGGTTATAATAACAAACATATATGTTGAGGAAGGACGGACGCCGAGATACGGATCAGTTGCAAAGATAAACGGACGTATATAAAGGGATGTGCCGTACTCTTCCGGTATCCAGTCTCTATCGATATCCACGAGCGCCTTTATTGCTTCGACACCGAATTTCTCATCAATCTGGGGAATACACAAACGTTTACATGATATGTTCAGCCTTCTTATGTTTTCAGCAGGTCTGAACAGATTTACCTTTTTATCAGCTGTTTTATATGCTTTAAGTCCCTCAAAAATGCTTTGTCCGTAATGAATGGTCATAATTGAGGGCGAAAGTGACAAATCGCGATATTGGGTAATTCGTGCATTGTGCCATCCCATTTCAGGGGAATAATTGCAAATAAGCATATGATCCGAGAAGATTGTTCCAAAAGAGAGTCCCTCGGCTGATGGTTTGCTCTTAGGTTCATTTGTTTTCTCTACGAATATTTTCATATCTACACACTCCTTTATTTAAGCATTTCTTATATGGATCCGAAAAAATATAAATGATACCCTATACATTTAAAGAATGCCGTTCATTTAAAAAATTATCTGTTAAAGCCGGGCTGGCCGGCTTTTGTATCATTATTCTAAATAATCATCTGTAAATAAGAAAACCTATCTCATATAGCTTATTTTACAGAGCTGTGTGAGAACACGATTATTTTAAAAAGTATTTTATCATACCAGACATGTATACTGCAAACAAAATCTTGCGTGCTATTATCAATTTTGATATGATAACCGAAAGGAGGACAAAAATGGGTAAAGGTCTGCAACCGGACTTGTTTGTAAAGTCAATCTACTCTCTTGATATAAATTGGCTTAAGGATAGAGGGATTAAAGGCGTGCTTCTTGATATAGATAATACGCTTATTACTCACAAACAAAAAATTCCCGATGAAAAAGTTATTGAGCTTATAAAACACTTTCAGGAAAATGGAATACAGACTGCGATTGTATCAAACGCTACAAGAAGAAGAGTGGAAGTATTTAATGAAAAACTTGGATTATACGCAAGGTATCGTTCGTTCAAGCCGTCAAAAAAGGGTTTTTACAAAGCTATGTCTAAACTCAAACTAATACCATCCGAAACAGCTGTTATCGGGGACCAATTGTTTACAGACATACGCGGCGGGAACAGGCTTGGTTTAACCACAATTCTGGTCGAACCCCTTGATGTGAATGAACCGGTAACGGTACGTCTTAAGAGGTTTTTAGAGAAAATAATTGTTAAAAAGGATCCTGTCTGATATTGTTTTAAAGAAGGGGACGAAGCTAATATGTCTGGCATTAATGTTGACGGAATGACATCTTTATATGGACTGGCAGGCAGCCACATAGGTTTTTCACCGATACCGGGGATTTTTAATGCTATCAGCGGATTTATTGGATATAATTCGGTTATGATACCGGTTAATACTGAAAAATATGATATTCATATGTCATTGGATGCGCTAAGGATCTTAAATTTTAAAGGCGTGTTTATTGATACGCCGCATAGATGCGAACTTGATCAAATCCTTGTTTCTAAAACGGATGAAGCACAGATGTGCGGCGCAGTAAATGTTGTTCGCATTGACGAAAACGGGTTTCATGGGCATAATACGGAAATTTCCGCTTTTATTAAGGCTTTCCCTGTAATTACTGGGGAGCAGCTTGTGGGAAGAAGGATTTTTTTAATCGGTGCGGGCGGAATCGGAAAAGCTATCTCTATGGCTTGTGTGCAGGAACATTGCGAGAGCCTTGCAATTGCAAGCAGGACGGCGCAGAAAGCGTATGATTTAAGCAGGGATGTCAACAAACATTACGGTGAAGTTTCGTTTGCAGCCGAACTCAATGATCCGGACGCCATTCACAGTTTTTACAACGCTGAAATCATTATCCATGCCACACCAAGCGGAATGTTTCCCAAAATTGATGTAAACCCTTTGCCTGAAAGCTTTCAACCGCTTCCGCATCATATTGTGTTTGATACGATATATAACCCGCCGCAGACTAAGCTTTTGCAGATAGCCGCAGATAAAGGCTGTAAAACATATAATGGCAAAGATATTATGTTTTTCAGCAGCCTTGGTGCGTTTCAGTGGCTGACTGATGTAACGGTAGACCAGGATACTGAAAATAAACTGTTTGAGAGTTGGAAAGAGTTGATATATAATATATAGCAGCTTGGTGTTTGAAATTGCCAGGCAATTTCTTGTGCTGTTTTATATGAAGGTATGTCAAGAGAATTAGGAGGAATCGCAAATGGTAATTAAGAATTACATGGAAGAAGTTGTATTCCATTGCATGGATGATGTTTTAAAAGATATAAATATGTGCAAGTGTGATACATGCATGATGGATATAGCCGCAAAAGCCCTTAATGATTTGCCTCCGCAATATGTTGTTACAAAAAAGGGCGAAGTATATTCAAAAATTAATAATTTAAAGGTCCAGTTCGAGGTGGATGTCATATCGGCCATAACGAAAGCGGCTGTGCTTGTAAAAAGGTATCCGAGGCATGATATAAATCAATCGAAATAATAATACATACGCAAATTGTTATAAATTGAGTAAACAGGTGGAAATTACGCCTGTTTTTTCATGTAAAAAATTCAAGTCTAAATGATGGGACCACCGCATAAAGAGCAAAGTTTTCTTATCGGGCGTACAGTGGTATTCCCAGGATTGCACAGCTTATCCGGCTTTCAGTAACTTACACTGCGGATATTGCATATACTGTCTATGTACTGTTAATCGTGGGGGAATTCTATTGATTCCGGCGGTGAAATTGGAAAAAGTCAACAAGCGCTACCATACTCCGGAAGGTGAGATCAGCGCTCTGGAGGATATCTCGTTCAGTGTAGGCGAGGGCGAATTTGTTGGAATTGTCGGACCAAGCGGTTGTGGAAAGACGACTCTTTTGTCTATAATATCTGGATTACTTGAACCATCGGGAGGAAAAGTATTTATATTTGGTGAAGAATCGTACGGAGTAAACCCCAAAATAGGGTACATGCTCCAAAGAGACAGTTTATTTGAATGGCGGACTATTTATAAAAATGTAATGCTAGGTTTGGAAATTCAAAATCAGGTTACGGCTGAAAATATATCCGGTATTAATGAGCTGCTCACGAAATACGGCCTTAACGCATTCAGGGATAATTATCCGTCGCAGTTATCAGGCGGGATGAGGCAGCGTGCCGCATTAATCCGCACACTCGCGGTAAACCCTAAAATCCTTCTTTTGGACGAAGCATTTTCTGCTCTTGATTATCAGACAAGGCTTGCCGTTAATGACGACATATACAATATCATAAAAAAAGAGGGTAAAACCGCTATTATGGTTACGCATGATATTGCTGAAGCCATAAGCATGTCAGAACGTCTATATGTATTATCAAGACGCCCAGGAACTATAAAACTTTCTGTCGATATCAATTTAAGTATTGAAAACAGAACTCCGTTATTATCAAGAAAAGCTCCGGAATTCCGGCAGTATTTCGATATGATATGGAAGGAGCTTGATATACATGTCTTATGAAACGTTTTCAAAAGAACAGATACAGTACCTGAAAAGGATAAAATCCAGAAACCGAAGTATTGTAATTTTACGAATTATGCTGTTTGTTGTTTTTCTTGCGGTGTGGGAAGCCGCTGCTTCATTAAAATGGATCGATCCGTTTATATTCAGCAGCCCCGGAAGAATAACGGCAACGTTATCAAGGCTGTATATCGATGGAAGCCTTTGGACGCATGTGTTTACAACACTTTGTGAAACTGTTGCTGGCTTCCTGTTAGGAACTGCGGCGGGAGTTTTAATCGCGGTTATTCTATGGAGCTCGGACACATTTTCGAAGGTTTTGGAACCGTATCTCGTTGTTGCAAACGCGCTTCCTAAAATAGCCCTTGGTCCGGTTTTTATAGTATGGCTCGGAGCAGGTCCTTTAGCGATTATTACCGTAGCTTTGACAATATCTCTTATTGTTACGGTGCTGGAAGTGTATACGGGTTTTAAGCAGACCGATTGTGAAAAAATAAGACTTGTGCAAAGCCTCGGTGCGAACAGAGGCCAGATTTTAACAAAGGTAGTACTGCCGTCTTCATTTCCTGTGGTAATGAACTCGTTAAAAGTGAATGTCGGGCTTTCGTGGGTCGGAGTTATTGTTGGAGAATTTTTAGTTTCAAAAGCGGGTTTGGGCTACCTGATTGTTTACGGCGGACAGGTTTTTCAGCTCGATCTTGTCATGGCAAGCGTTGTGATACTGTCGTTACTTGCAGCTATTATGTATTTCGGTGTTCAGATACTTGAGAAAAAAATCGCGGGAAGGTATTGAATGATTTGAAAATTTATCTATGATACCGGATTATTCTTGATAAAATTGAAGGAGGGGTTCCTGATGAAACATATATGGCTGTTTTTTGTTGCTTCTTTGCTCGCAGTACTATTACTAACCGGATGCGAAACAGGCAGAATAAAGGAAATTACACTATGTGAAGTTACACACTCTATTTTTTACGCACCTCAGTATGTTGCAATAAACAAAGGTTTTTTTGAGGAGGAAGGGCTTAAGGTTACTTTAGTAAACGGGGCCGGTGCGGACAAAGTTATGACAGCGGTTCTGTCAGGACAGGCGGAGATTGGTTTTTCCGGACCTGAAGCCTGCGTATATGTGTATAACGAAGGAAAGGAAGACTACAGCGTTGTGTTTGCACAGCTTACAAAAAGGGATGGTTCTTTTCTTGTGGGAAGAGAACCGATGCCTGATTTCAAATGGGATGATGTAAGAGGGAAAATGATAATTGGCGGAAGAAAAGGCGGTGTTCCCGAAATGACGCTTGAATATGTACTAAAACAGAATAATATAATACCTGGCCAGGATGTTGAAATAGATACTTCAATACAATTTGCTCTGATGGGCGGGGCCTTTCTTTCCGGGCAGGGTGATTTCGTGACGCTTTTTGAACCTGTAGCTTCAAGCTTTGAACGGGAGAAAACGGGTTACATCGTATGTTCAATCGGTCAGGAAAGCGGTGAAATTCCTTATACCGCATACTATGCCAAAAAAAGCTATATTGAAAAGAATCCCGATATTATTCAATCATTTACAAATGCGATATACAAAGGGCAACAGTGGGTTGAAAACCACAGTGACAGAGAAGTTGCAGAAGCACTGCAGGAATCGTTCCCTGAATCTGATTTAGAGCTTCTGGAGATTGTTGTTAACCGCTATAAAACACAGGATGCGTGGAATAAAACACCTGTGATGAAAGAAGAGGCATTTAACCGGCTTCAGGAAGTTATGAAGGAAGCGGGAGAACTTAAGGAAATGGCTCCTTATGATAAAATCGTAGATAATACATATGCTGAGAATGCAATGAAAAAATAGTCCAAGGAGATATAAAAATACAAATCAGGCGCTTGCTCCAACCCATATGGAGCAAGCGCAGCTTTTTGTCTAACCTGAAATGGTAACTTA
>JAAYBO010000375.1 GCA_012730095.1 Clostridiaceae bacterium | reverse complement strand
GTTCATCGTAGAACTTCTTTAATGAGTATTTACCCAGGATAATCCACATAAGGTAGTAAATAATTTTCAATTGTATTTGAATTGTTAGGCATAAAGATAGTATAATCTTAAGTTTAACAGTAAAAACTGAGAAAAAACCTCTGTAACCACTACCAATAATGGATTACAGAGGTTTTAATTTTTCAGAAACATGTTGTATATTCTATATTTTCTTCTTGCTATCTGCTACCAGTTGTTTTATATCACCGGTTCTAAGGAAACGCCTGTTTAGCGGCAGATTTAATGCGTCACCTATATCTTTAATGATTTGGTCATAATAAGTCACTTTAAACACATTATCTTTAACAAAGCAAACTTGATATTTTTTTAAGGCTTGGATTAATTGTTCGGGAGCATACTTACCATCTAATCTTTTACATAAAAGCCGAAGGATTAATAGAGAGATAAAACATATAAGAAAGTGAGCTTCAATTCTATGTTCCAAGCTAACGAAAACAGGTCTGCTTTCAAGGTCGCTTTTTGTAATTTTAAAACTATGTTCAATCTCCCAAAGCCCATGATAAGCCTTAACAACTTCATGGTCAGGCATATCTAATTCGCTGGTTATAATCGCGTAGTAACCATCATACTTTTCATCTTCAACAATTTTTTCCATATCTAAATAGGGGACACGCTTAGTAATTATACACTCACCAGTCTCTGGATCGTATTCAATGTTCTTTACATAACGTAATGCCCCGCCTGCTTCTTTTTTATCATAACGCTTAGGATTTTGTATGATTTTTTGAGCTTTTGCAATGAGCTCTGCTCGCTTATGCTTTTGACGTCTGGCATAAAGCTCGTTGTAGCAAACAATTTGTTTAACATCTAAAGGAATTTTACGTTTAATATCGTCTGCATACCTTACCCAAAATTCTTGCGGATAAATCCTGGATTTCATGCGAAAGGCAGGTGTATCTTGATTGTCAACTTTTTCATTCCATGCGTCAGTCTGTTTCACAATTCCTCGTTTTTCCGCATAACCCTCTTGAGTAAAAACATATGATTGGAGGTCTTGGGAAGCTCCTCGTATTTTTTGTGAAAAAATAAATCCGTCGCCTTTTGCCATTAGGAATGCAATGTTATCACCACTATTCAAAGCTTTATCTGCAACAGTAATAATCTTACCCAGTCCGTAGTCGGCGCGTGTTTTTTGTAGCAAAGGCATCATCGTTTGGCTATCGTGGGTATTTCCACTAAAAAGACGATATGTAATTGGGACAGCATCAGCATCGAGAAGTAGTCCCATTTGAACCAAAGGATTTCGAGTGTTGTGCTTACAAAATCCCTTACGCCGAAATTCATCCTCTTGGTCAATCTCAAAATAATAGTTTGTAACATCATAAAGAACTATATGAGTTCTGCGATTGTAATTGATTCTGACCTGCTCATGAAGGTGAAGAAGAAGCTCTTCACGGAACGATGCAAAATAATCTAGAGCACGGTAAACATCAAATAAGTCACAGTTAAAGGGTCTGGCAATATTATCTTTCTGTTGAAAACTGGCCATTTTGGAGCCTGGAGATAACACACGTGTATATACTAAAAGCTGCATTACATCATTTAGTGAATAGTCCATAGACAGATTACGTTGCCGATTGATAATAAATTGATCCAGTTTCAGTTCATGATATATTGAGCTTAGGGGAAGAAAACCCATAAAGCGTAAGGAGTCTTCGTTTACATCCATTAGTTCGTCTGCATAAACAGAACCTAAAAAAATTTCTTTATTGCTTTTTTCTTCATTTTCCTTCTGAGTTCGAATGCGTGCGACTTGTTTAAAATGTGCTATTGGATCTTCGTACCGTTCTATGTACTCGTCTAAGAAGCCTATCTTTTCAACAACTCTATGTTTCACTTTTTTGGTGACAGGCTCTCTATATCCTTCAACGAAACTTAAATAAACTCTACCGTTTTTCTGTTTGGTCGTTTTTAAAAACATACTTTTGACCTCCCTTACCAATAATACTATTTTACCACATTCTACTACAATATACAACACGCAAATGAAAAAAATTTGACAAAAAAAATCCTCCCTAATGGCGTAATTTAAATACTTCAAACTTTATTATTAGCATCAATTAACTGTTAAACTGGCGAAAAAAATTTATGGCATTTTTTGAAGTGCAACCTGTGAGTTCATGAGTGTCTCGACAGAAACTGCAAAAGAGTAAATTGCGAAGTTCTGAAATAAGCGATAATACTTAATAACAAGGATGCAGAAAAATAACTTTAACCCAAAAACGAGAGATGAAATGCGGTTT
>JAAYBO010000356.1 GCA_012730095.1 Clostridiaceae bacterium | reverse complement strand
TTCATGTGCCAATCCATGCCGAATATGCAACTGCGCTTGGAGCGGCGATAGCATATACTCAAAAGGGCAGTTTTACTCCCGTCTGACAGCCTTTTTCCATACATTACATGTCAAAAGTGATGCCTATCCCTGATATAATATAACCAGAGCAAGAAATTTCTGAATAACCTCATGTGCTGTTATCTGACTGTTTGAACTATTGCATAATAGCTGCTGTGCTAAAACTTTGTAAGCAAATTCATGCCGAAAACACAGCGGGTGGTTCGGGTGTTTTCGGTTACGCCGGGCGGCATACTCCAACGCCCCGCTGCGAATAGACAACTTTGGAGCGGGTTAATGAGCGACCCACGATATGGAGACCTATGTGCGAAAATTATGCGGCTATAAAGCGTGTTGTCTTATGTGCTTTGTCGACCAGGTAAACGAAACACCCGAAGCAGGACCCGCGGGAATTAGTCCGAACAGTTACGATATTTTTGGTGGGAAGAAATACCATGACAAATGCAATTTGGTTTTCGAAAGCAAAACAATATCTGATTGTTGCGGTATCCTGCTTTGCTGCTGTTACTGCCTTATTTTATATAAGCTATATAAGTGCGTTACTGAATCCGGAATTTTACGAAAAAATTTTCATCGAAGGTGACATGCAGGATAGCTTTGAAACCGTATCCCAAATTTTGTCATCAAACGGAGAACCGGCATTTTCAAGTCAGTCCGTGCAAAATAATGCCGTATCCCTGAGTGAAGGCATAATCCGTTATATAAAAAAGAATGATATGTCTTTTTCCGATATTATACCGGAAGAAGAAAGCACGGTATCGTTATGTTCCGCTGTTTCGTTCAATGAACCCGACGCAAAAACAGACTTCCTTGGAAAATTGAAAATGCATCCATACATGTTAAGCTATTTTCTGCCCGGTTCAAATACTTTATACCTAAAACTTCAAACGATACAAACTGTCTATACGGCTATAAAATTCATTATACCCCTTTTGTCTGCCGCAGCGTTTCTTATTATTCTAATCTCCGGAAGGCCCGCGCAAAATATCCGAATAACCATTATAATATCATGTGCCGTTTTCCTTACCGTGTCTGTTTTTCTGTACATATCAAGAAACATATTCTTTGTGTATTCCTTTGAAAAAGCTGTCCCCGATATCTCAAATATATTCAAACCATTTATTGAAAAGGCAATCACCATTTTATTCATTCGTTCTGTTCTTGTGTGCCTGTTTATAGTACCTATCGCAGTTGTTTTCAGTATAAAGCCCGTCAGAAAAACGTTCGATAGAATTTCAAAAACGCTTGCCGCTTCGCTTGTTATAGTTTTGGCTTTGGTTTTAAGCCTTTATTATCATGAATTTTTCACTGTCATAACGAATAAATATAAATCATTTGCTGTTAAGAATACCGCGCATATATTGAATAAAGACGACGAGGCCGTCCATTCCCTAATAATTAAGCTGAGAGAAGAAGGCAGCGATGAGCCGGTATGCAATGCAAAAATAGTAATTTACGGCATGGACACATCAGATAATCCTCTATGGATCAGTGCTTACAGCGATACTAACGGGGATGCCCGTTTTATTCTTCCGAAAGGTTCATTTAATGTTTACTTCGACGAAACAACTCTTCCGGACGATCAAGTTTCCTTCGGCACTGTATCGATAAAAATCGATAAGCCCGGAAACTCATGGTATACTCTTCACATATCAAACAAAAATCAGGATCAATAGAGCGGTTTTAATCACGAAATTCAATTAAAGGATTTCCTCCCTTTAAATCTCCTTTTACCCTGAGAGATAAAAAACCATATTTCTTCTTTAAAATATCAACATTTTCCCGTTTTTGCCCGATGACCGCCGAAACACTGTTTTTCGGTACATGAATAACGACGCTTTTTGTCATTGCTGCCTTCATCCGTTCAATCTCATCGATGATACGGTTCAGCCAGATACGTGAATAAACAAGTTCGCCAAACGCGGGGTGAACCGGGCCTGCCAGTACCTCTCCTCCCTTGCGTATTTGATTCGTACCCTGGAGCCCAATCCTTAATACTTTTATTCCCGAATTTTCATATAAAGGAATTATTCTCTCACACCAGGATACCGCTTCACTGACAGTAAGAGGCTGGTATCTGCCCAAGGCATATTCGGATTCAAGTTCGGTACCCTTAATTACAAGGGTTGGATAAATACGTGCCATATCAGGTTTTTCGTTAATTAGCTTTTTTGAAGTTTCAACGCTTTTTTCCAAGGTATCCGCCGGAAGCCCTATCATTACCTGAACCCCAAGTGAAAAGCCCATATGCTTAACCCTGCGGCAGGCTATTATTGCTTCGTCACTTGTATAACCACGCCGGCTTCGTATTAACACCTCGTTATCAAGGCTTTGTATGCCAAGCTCTATAACCTTTACCGGAAACTTTTTTAAAAATAACAGCGTGTTTTCATCAACATAATCCGGCCGGGTGGATAAGCGTATTCCGTCAACCAATCCTGCATTTACATAACTTTCGGCAAGCTTCAGATATCGCTCCTGTTCATTGAAAGGAAGCCCGGTAAAACTGCCTCCGAAAAAAGCGATCTCATATGAATCCGAAGGCTTTTTTGTACTCAGATAAGCATCTATAATACTTTTTATTTCATTAACTGCAGGGGGGGCAGTATACCCGCTTATTTTCTTTTGATTGCAAAACACGCAGTTGTTCGGACAGCCTTTGTGAGGAATAAAAACAGGTATATTTATATGTCTTTTCATTTGAACTCACCTGTTTTTTTACTAATTCCGTTTAGCTCCAATTTGTTTAGGGCATTGCTGGCTGCGTTTTGCTCAGCTTCTTTCTTTGTTTTTCCTTTACCGGTTCCCATAACTTCTCCGTTTATAGATACCGATGTCGTAAATAATTTATTATGATCCGGGCCTTTTTCACTAATGACGGTATACCGAATATTATACTGACCTTTTTTTTGTATCTCTTCCTGAAGTCTGGTTTTGTAGTCACAGAATAATTTGCCCTGTACAGCTTTAATATAGTTTTCATGCAGATTTTTTTGAATAAAAACTTCCGCTGCGCCAATTCCGCCATCAAGAAAAATGCTTCCAATAATTGCTTCTACCGCATCTGCAAGAATTGAGGCCCGTTCTCTGCCTCCCATAGTTTTTTCTCCCTTGCCAAGAAGCAGAGCGTCTCCAATTTTCAATTTCCTCGCACAGTATGACAAAGACGCTTCCGATACAACTGAAGCCCTAAGTTTTGACATTTCTCCCTCAGGCATATCGGAAACCTCTTTGTACAGGTATTTTGTAATTACAAAGTTTAATACCGAATCGCCCAAAAACTCAAGCCTTTCATTGCTGTTAAGCTCCCTGCCCCTTCTCTCATAAGCATATGAACTGTGAGTAATTGCCTCTAACGCTTTCTTCTTGTCTTTAAAAACATAGTCAATGCTTTTTTCAAGAATATTAATCGCTTCTTTTTCCTCTTGCTTCAAAACTAATCCCTCCAAAATAATCAAGGTCAGGGCAATGGGTAAACCCCATCACCCTTTTCTTTATTAATCATACTTTTTTAACGCAATAACGGCATTATGTCCTCCAAAGCCCAATGCGTTTGATAGCGCATATCTTATATCCTTTTTTCTGCCCTTGTTTGGAACGTAATCCAGATCACATTCTTCATCGGGTGTTTCCAGGTTTATTGTCGGCGGCAGAAACCCGTTTTTTAAAGCAAGCGCGGTAATAATTGCCTCAATACCCCCGGCAGCTCCAAGCAGATGCCCCGTCATTGATTTTGTTGAACTTACCGCAAGCTTGTACGCATAGTCGTCAAAAACTTTTTTTATCACTGATGTTTCACTTGGATCGTTAAGCGGAGTTGATGTGCCGTGAGCATTTACATAATCCACCTGCTCCGGTTTAATTCCGGCATCGTCAATGGCAAACTGCATTGCTTTAATGCCGCCGATCCCGTCAGGATGCGGCGCTGTAATATGATACGCGTCGCATGTGCATCCATATCCCACCACTTCGGCAATTATCGACGCCCCTCGTTTTCTTGCGTGTTCCAGTTCTTCAAGCACGATTATTGCAGCACCTTCTCCCATAACAAAACCATCCCTGTTCTTATCGAACGGTCTGCACGCACGTTCGGGGTCTTCGTTAGTACTCATCGCCCTTGAAGCGCAAAAACCGGCAAATGAAAGCTCGGTAATAGGTGCTTCCGCTCCTCCGGTAATCATTACATCCGCCAAGCCTGTCCGAATAACATGGAATGCATCACCGATTGAATGGTTCGCCGTCGCGCAGGCTGTTGACACACATTCGTTAAAACCACGTATACCATACCGTATTGCAACCTGCCCGGAAGCCATGTTTGCAATCATCATCGGTATAAAAAACGGGCTTACACGGGAAGGCCCCTTTTCCATCAGAATTACCTTCTGTTCTTCAAGCGTTTTTAAACCTCCAATGCCCGATCCTATCAATACTCCCACACGAAAAGGATCCTCCTGATCAAAATCGAGCTTTGATTCCTGTACCGCCATATGAGTGGCAGCCATCGCATATTGACAAAAAAGATCCATCCTTTTTGCATCCTTTTTATCCATATACTTTGTCGGATCGAACTGATCCATTTCAGAAGCAACTTTTGTTGGAAAATTGCTGCAGTCAATTTTGGTTACAGTCGAGATGCCATTTTTTCCGTTCTTTATTGATTCCCAGAAAGTATCAATATCCTGTCCCAATGAGTGTAACACACCCATACCGGTAATCACTACTCTTCTTTTCATGGTTATAACCTCCTTAAAAGACCCAATGCATTTTCAAAAGGTTAGACATCAAAGCCGTTTATATAAATGAACATTAACTGTCAATTTTTAATCAGGCAGGCCAGCCGGCAAGCTAAACGATGCGTTAATCAAATAGAAGCATGCTGACGTAAACATTAAGCATTATGCCTTAATTTGAAACGTTTGACATAAAACGCAAGCTTTACTTATACATCAACAAAAAAAGCCCCACAAAGGTGGGACTTTTTTTATTAGGTTTTTAGGAATGCGCCTTAATATATTCCACTGCATCCCCGACTGTTGAAATTTTTTCAGCTTCCTTGTCTGGTATTTCCAGGTCAAATTCTTCTTCAAGAGCCATTATTAGTTCAACGATATCCAGAGAATCAGCTCCCAAATCGTCTATGAAAGAGGCTTCCAACGTAACTTCATCCTCTTCGACTCCAAGCTGCTCCACAACTATTTCCTTAACTTTTTCAAATGCCACACCTTTCACCCCCTTCCAGACAGGAATCGTAATGATATTTATCAGCATTAGTATTGCTTTCATTAAAGATAATATTACATAACCATTCCACCGTCAATATTTATTACCTGTCCCGTAATGTATTTTGCGTTATCCGATGCAAGAAAGCATACTGCGCCGGCTACTTCATCGGGAGTCCCAGCCCTTTTTAAAGGAACCATTGCAATGTATTTTTCCTTGAATTCATCAGTTAATGCATCCGACATGTCTGTGCCTATAAAACCGGGAGCTACGGCGTTGCATGTAATTCCCCATGGTCCAAGCTCTTTAGCAACAGATTTTGTAAAACCAATCATGCCCGCCTTTGATGCCGCATAGTTTGTCTGTCCGGCGTTACCCATAAGCCCAACAACGGATGTGATATTAATAATCGTCCCTAACCTTTTTTTCATCATCAGCTTCGTTACCGCTTTCGTACATAAAAAAGCGCTTTTAAGGTTAGTGTCAAGGACGCTGTCCCAATCTTCTTCAGTCATCCTCATAAGCAGCTTATCGCGAACAATTCCCGCGTTATTAACAAGAACGTCCACCGTTCCAAACTCGTTAACAGCAGCATCAATAAGCCTTCTTGCATTTTCTTCAATACTGATATCACCTATTACCGCCTTTACAAGATAACCTTTTTCCAGAAATTCCGATTCCGTTTTTAATAACGTTTCAGATGTGCCGTTTATTACAATGTTCGCGTTAAGAGAAGCAAATTTTTCGGCGATTGCTTTTCCCAGTCCTCTGCTTGAACCTGTGACCACAACTGTTTTTCCTGAAAAATCCATTTTAATTCTCACCCCTTTAAAACTCTTAGCGCGGAATCAAGCGAATTGATGTCTTCAACATTCAATACCGTCATTTTCCTGTCAATTTTCTTAATAAATCCTGATAATACTTTTCCGGGTCCTATCTCTATAAATTTATCAACACCCTTGCGAATCATGTTTTTAACAATGTCCTCCCACAAAACAGAGCTGTAAACCTGATGTACCAATGTATCCTTAACCTGGTTCTCCGATGGAACAATTTCACCGGTCACATTGGCAAACACCGGTATTCTCATTTTTTTAATATTTACATATTCAAGCTCCGCTTTCAATTTTTCACCGGCAGGAGCCATCATGCTGCTGTGGAACGGTGCGCTTACCGAAAGAGGGACAGCTCTTTTAGCTCCCTTTTCAAGGGCAATATCGGCTGCCTTTTCAACCGCTTTCACTTCCCCGGCTATTACAATTTGCCCGGGACAGTTGAAATTAACAGGTTCAACAATTCCATAACTTTTAGCCATAGCGCATACATTCAATATTTCTTCTCTTTCCATCCCCAGTATTGCGATCATTGAACCGAGGCCCTGGGGAACGGCTTCCTGCATAAATTTCCCGCGCTTTCTGACAAGCTTTACGGCATCGGAAAAAGAAAACGTACCCGAATAAACATGCGCTGTATATTCTCCAAGGCTTAAACCGGCTGTGAAATCCGCTTCTATTCCACTTTCGATAACAGGCTGCAGACATGCGGCACTTGCCGTAAGAATTGCGGGCTGCGTATTCTCGGTTACTCTAAGTTCTTCATCGGTTCCGCGAAAAATCATTTGCTCCATATCAATTCCAAGAACTTCAGAAGCCATTTTTACTATTTCCAAAGCTTTTGGATATTGATCGCATAACTGCTTAGCCATACCAATATACTGCGCACCCTGCCCGGGAAATACAAAAGCTATTTTACCCATTTAAATACCTCCGGGATAAGCTTGTTTTCACAACTTTGTATCACCAACTATTTCCCCCAAATAAAATAAATTGCTCCGCATGTCAGCCCTCCGCCGAAAGCTACCATCACTATCGAATCCCCTTTTTTCAATCGTCCCTCCCGTGATGCGATATTAATAGCAACCGGTATTGAAGCCGACGATATATTCCCCGTTTTGTCAAGAATAACCATAACCTTGTCATCACCTATTTTCAGGCGTTTTGCCGCTCCGTTTATTATTCTGACATTAGCCTGGTGCGGAATAATCATATCAATATCCTGCGGCGTCTTTCCTGCCATTTCTAACACCTTTTTAGTGGAATCGGTCATCGCACGAACCGCAAAAGTAAATACTTCGCTTCCGTCCTGCCATACACTGCGGTACATCCCGCCTGGTCTTCTTTCTTTGTCTTCTTCGGAAATATAACAGCAGGGTATTGTAAGATTATGACCCAGATCGCCGTAAGAATATAAAAGGCTTTCCACAATTCCGTACTCCTCAGGCACTTTCCCTACTACAACCGCGCCTGCCGCATCACCAAATAAAATGCATGTATTCCTGTTTTTATAATCAGTTATACGGCTTAAGCCCTCATTAGACACAATAAGAACATAACGGTAATAACCTGTTTTGACAAACTGCTGCGCTGTTGCCATAGCGTAAACAAATCCGGTACATGCGGCATTCATATCAAATGCTGCTGCCTTTTTTGCGTCTAAATCTCTTTGTATCAGGCAAGCCATTGACGGTGACAAAAAATCCGGGGCTTCGGTCGTAGCGATTATAAGATCTATATCCATCGGAGTAAGCCCTGCATCTTCAATTGCGAGCTTAGCTGCTTCAACGCCCATAGAATAAGACGGTACACCTTCTTTTAAAATATGCCTTTGCTTCATTCCCGTTCTTCTTGTAATCCATTCGTCCGATGTGTCTACCATTTTCTCAAGATCGGAATTTGTTAATAATTCGGGCGGAAGAAACATACCTGTGCCAAGGATTCCAACACTTACATCATGCATCGATTTTTACCTCCATTACAGAAAATTTTTCCTGGATTTTGTCGATAAAAATGCTCCTTGACAGATTACACGCATTCAGTATTGTATTTCTTATAGCTTTTGATCTGCTGTTGCCATGGCACTTGTACACAATCCCGTTAACCCCCAAAATCGGAGTTCCGCCTACTATTTCCGGATCAACACTGTCCTTTAACTTTTTTAAATGCGCCTTAACAAGCAAAGCCGATAATTTTGAAAAAAGATCGCTGTTAAATATCCGCTTAATATGATGGAAAAAATATTTCCCGGTTCCTTCCATCATCTTAAGCATCGCATTTCCGGTGAAGCCGTCACAAACCGCTACATCTACAATTCCTTCCGCAATATCGCGGCCTTCTATATTACCGACAAAATTTATATCACACTTTTTTAAAAGAGAAAGGGTTTCTTTAAGAACCTCATTTCCTTTCTCTTCTTCAACTCCTACATTTACCAGCCCCACACGCGGGTTTGTTTTATTAAACATCTGCTGCATGTATATCGAACCCATAACAGCAAACTGAACATAATTAACCGGTCTGCAGTTCGTATTCATCCCGGCGTCAATAATCATCGTTCCGCCGCTTAAAGAAGGAACTATCGGCGCCAGAGCGGGCCTTAGAATGCCGGGTATTCTTCCGGCAATAAGAAGAGTACCCGCTAAAAGCGCACCGGTGCTGCCCGCGGAAATAAATACCTGCCCTTTGCTTTCATTTATTTTTTTAAGCCCAATAACCATCGATGAATCTTTTTTGTGTTTTATCGCTTCGGTAGGTTTGTCTTTGTTTGTAATAACCTGAGAGGCATGTGTAACAGAGATCCGGTCTTTTAAGTAAGTCTGCCCATTTAATATTCTGCGTATCTCACTTTCAATTCCAATCAATTCTATATCAAAACCATTTTTCGAATTAACCGCGTCAATACAGCCTTTTACAATCTCTTCGGGTGCATAGTCTCCACCCATAGCGTCTACCATGATTCTCAACTTATCCACTCAGCCTTTCGGAACAATGATATGCCACCGCGCGAACATATTTCTATTCGGATTTATTGGTTTCCTGAATATCATTGTTGCCAATTGTTACAAGAATAAACTTACCCCTGAAAACTTCCTTCTGCTTATGGTATATCATCACCCATACAATGTAATTTCTTTGCCTGGCCTGTCGGACAGTTGCTTTGGCAACAAGCCTTGAACCGGCATATACCGGAACTTTGTACTTAATATTCGCAATGCCAACAAGGGCAACTTCAGCGTCAATAACCGCAATAGCTAAAGATTCCGCGAAAGAGTATATGAAATGTCCCCTTACAATTTTTGAATGCTCAAAAACCATTTGTTCGGTTGTATCAAGAATTGAAATACCGTTTTTTCCTAATTGTATTTCAACAATTTCTCCAATAATTTCATTGGCGTGAAGTGCCTTTACTTTTTTATGGTTTTGAGACGCAACATCGCGGACCCTTTGCCTTAATTCCGGAATACCAAGCTCCAGTCTGTCAAGACGTATCGTAGGTATGCTTACATCAAGATATTCGGCAATATCCTCGTCAGTCAGGAACGGATCTTCCTTTAACTTATTAATAAGCTTATTTTGTCTTTCCTTTTTTGCTCTTGAGCCTTTGTTCAATTATCACACCCTGCTTTCTAAAGTATATAATACTGCCTGCCGTCCGGTAACGTTGGTTTATTAAGCTTACTCATAGGCGATGGTTTATAAAGCTTACTCATACCGGCACCGGTGGAATAGTAACATCTGACTTATAATTATCACCTGATAATATATCCTGTTAATAAATAGTATAAACCATTTATTTCAGTAATGCAATATTCGATTTTAATCCATTATCCTTTTATTCTGGAAATATTTTTTGACACATATTCATAACCGGATATGACTGTTAATATAACTGAAACCCAAAGAAGGCATTGCCCTACTGGAAATGATGTGATAAGCGAGAAGGGGTGATTTTTTATTAAGATAAGTATAATAGCAACCATCTGGGTGAATGTTTTTACTTTACCAAGGAACCCCGCAGGTATAACAACCGCATCTCTTGCCGCAAGTATGCGTATGCCCTGGACAATAAATTCCCTTGTTATAATAATGATAACAGCCCATGATGAAATTTCACCCAATTGAACGAGAGCGATAAGAGCAGAGATAACTAATAGTTTGTCGGCAATCGGATCAAGGAATTTCCCCAATACGGTAACGCAGCCTTTTTTTCTTGCAATGGCCCCATCAAGCATATCGGTAAGGGCAGCGACTAAAAAAACAAATGCCGCAACAAATCTGTCAGTAATAGGAGAAATCGAAATAAGTGTTATATTATTGCCAACAGGCAGAATCAGCAGCAAAAAAACAGGAATCAATAAAATTCTTAAAAATGTAAGCTTATTTGGTAAATTCATTTTAACCACCTTTCAATACCTCCGGCAAAATATCAATATAAAATTATTTTTTATACTCACTGCCTGTAACCGATAAGATCCATTCCGCTGTTGGAGGCTATTTTAACAGTTACAAAATCACCCGCTTCAACAGGGTCTGGAGAAGTAAAATAAATAACGGGATCAATTTCCGGAGCCTCTGCATATGACCTTCCATAGTAGAAAACACCATCATCAGCCACACCTTCAACAAGAACCTCATAAGCTTTCCCTATTCTTTTTTTCATCATTGCTTCCGATGCCTTTTGTTGAACGACAAGAATTCTGTCACGCCTTTGTGATTTTATTATATCGTCAACCTGGTTTTTCATAGTATAGGCCGGTGTGTCTTCCTCACGCGAATACGCAAAAACACCAAGCCTGTCAAATTTATATTTCTTAATAAAATCAATGAGAATTTCAAAATCTTCTTCCGTTTCCCCCGGAAAACCTGTGATCAGTGTTGTTCTTAATATTATATCAGGTACTTCTTTTCTTAACTTAGTCAGAAGTTTAACCAGATCATTTTTTCCGCATTTTCTTCCCATCAGCTTCAATATTTTATCCGATGCATGCTGAATGGGGATATCCAGGTATTTTAAAAGTTTCGGATTTCTATTAAACTCTGCTATCAGTTCATCAGTTATCCTTTCAGGATAACAGTAAAGGAGCCGAATCCATTTCACGCCGTTTATATCGGAAAGCATGCGTATAAGCTCGACAATCCTGCTTTCTCCGTACAAATCTTCGCCGTAACGGCTTACATCCTGGGCAATAAGGATAAGTTCCTTTGCCCCGCTGCCGGCAAGGTATTCCGCTTCTTTCACAATGCTTTCTGCTGTCCGGCTTCTGAAAGGCCCTCTCAGCAGTGGTATGACACAATAAGTGCAGTGGTTGCTGCATCCTTCGGCAATCTTCAGATACTGGGAAGAACCGCTTCCAGAAAGCATACGCGTGTTTTCCAAATACCCGATATCCC